>NZ_JBFUBK010000031.1:0-57084 GCF_056405815.1 Pseudomonas sp. P1_F1_2
ATCGCGGGCAAGCCCGGCTCCCACAGTTGATCGAGTTGAATCACACATTTGTGAACGACTCAAAACCCTGTGGGAGCCGGGCTTGCCCGCGATGAGGCCGGTACTGCTGGCCTCAATCTCCCTTTGGCAACTCAATCACAAACCGCGTCCACCCATTCGCCGATTCGCAACGAATCTGCCCACCATGGGCACGCACGATCGACTGCGTAATCGCCAACCCCAACCCCGCATGTTCGCTGCTGCCTTCCTGGCGCGCCGGATCGGCCCGATAAAACCGGTCAAACAATCGCGGTAGCAACGCCCCGTCAATCCCATCGCCACTGTTCTCAACCACCAGGCTCAACCCTTTAGCCTGCTCGACAATCCGCACTCGAACCTCACCCTGGGCCGGTGTGAACCGCAACGCATTGTCCAGCAGGTTGGACAATGCCCGACGGAGCATGCTGCGATCACCTTCCATGTGCGCATTGCCTTCACGGCTAAGCTTGACCCGAGCGTCTTCGGCCAGCGGCGCAAAAAACTCCAGCAACACATCGGTTTCTTGTGCCAGATCCAGCGGCTCGCGCTTGGGCATCAGCAACCCGTGATCAGCCTTGGCCAGGTACAACATGTCGTTGACCAGCTGTGCCATCCATTGCAGCTCTTCGAGGTTGCTGTGCAGCGCTTCGCGGTAATCCTCGAGGGGCCGTGGGCGGGTGAGGGTGACCTGGGTGTGGGTCAGCAGGTTGGACAGCGGCGTGCGCAATTCATGGGCGATGTCAGCGGAGAACGCCGAGAGCCGTTGAAAAGAGGCATCAAGGCGTCCGAGCATGGCGTTAAA
Source organism: Pseudomonas sp. P1_F1_2 (assembly GCF_056405815.1). Classification (NCBI taxonomy): domain Bacteria; kingdom Pseudomonadati; phylum Pseudomonadota; class Gammaproteobacteria; order Pseudomonadales; family Pseudomonadaceae; genus Pseudomonas; species Pseudomonas sp. P1_F1_2. Next base: position 821 of record NZ_JBFUBK010000031.1, read on the forward strand.
GCTGTGGGCCAATTCCGCGAGCTCAGGCGGCATGTCTTCTTCGGGCAGTCGAGCATTGAGCGATTGCGCCGACACACCGCTGGCGACCGCGCTCATGCGCCGCAACGGGCGCAACCCGCTACGCGCAGCCCAGGCGCCGAGCAGGGCGGTGGCCAGGGCTGACAAACCCACGGTCAGCCAGATCAGGTGCTGCATGCGTTGCAAAAAGTGCTGGTGATGGGTGATGTCCAGCAATAACGTCAGTTGTGGGGAATCCGGTCTATCGTCAAACAATGGCGCAATCAGCACGCGGTAGTCGGTGCCGTCGTTGTTCAGGGTCGATAAACCGGGCTGTTGCGGGAGTTTTTCCGGCAGGTGCGCGGAACTGTCATACCAGCGCTGGCCGTCACTGCCGGTGATGCGTAGCGACAAATCAGCCTGGCGGCTGAGTTCATCTGCCAGTCTGATTTCGCTCTCGCTGGATTGAATGTCCTGAAGCGCCCGGCGTAAACCAATCAATTTCCCGTCCAGCAATTGCTGATCGAGTTCGACGAAGTGCGCTTCGCTGGCACGGCTGAACAATACTCCGGCGAATAGCGAAACCACCGCCGTGCAGGCCGCAAACAGCAACGCCAGACGGCTGCTCAACGAAAGGTGCCGCATCAGGCTGCACGCTCTTCGAGGACGTAGCCCATGCCGCGCACGGTGTGGATCAGTTTGTTGGGGAATTCATCGTCGATCTTCAGACGCAACCGACGGATCGCGACTTCGATCACATTGGTGTCGCTGTCAAAGTTCATGTCCCACACTTGCGAGGCAATCAGCGATTTGGGCAGGACTTCACCCTGGCGACGCAGGAGCATTTCCAGCAGGGCGAATTCCTTGGCCGTCAGGTCGATGCGCTGGCCGCCGCGCTCAGCGCGCCGCCGAATCAAGTCCAGGTGCAAGTCTGCCAGTTGTAATTGGGTTTCCTGAGGTGAGGCGCTGCCGCGACGCAGCAGGCTACGGACCCGGGCCAGCAGTTCGGAGAAGGCGAATGGTTTGACCAGGTAATCATCGGCGCCCAGTTCGAGGCCATGAACCCGATCTTCCACTGCGTCTCGTGCGGTCAGAAAAAGTACCGGTGTGTCCAGGCCATTACTGCGCACTGCTTGCAGAATCTGCCAGCCATTGCGGCCGGGCAGCATCACGTCGAGAATCAACAAGGCGTAGTCACCGCTCAGCGCCAGTTGTTGGCCGGTGTTGCCGTCAGCCACCAGTTCTGCGTTGAACCCGGCCTCGGTCAGGCCCTGATGCAGGTAGTGGCCGGTTTTCGGTTGGTCTTCGACGATCAGCAGTTTCATGGGCAACTCGAGATAAATGGAACGAACGCTTTATACCGTGGGCAGCGTTAATTCAGGTCAACCTGACAAAGTTGTAATCTGGCTGTCAGGTTGCGGGCAGTGACAGCAGTTTAGAGTTTTCCACAGGCTGAACCTTATCTTGTTGGAGTACGACGATGTTTTTGCGCAAATCTTTGCTGCCGGTGGTGTGTTTGTTGGCGCTGAACTCGCCAGTGTGGGCCGGCCCGGCAAACACCTACGATTTCGGCCAACCTGCGCCGGCGGCCAAGGCGACTCGCAGTGTTGAAGTGGTGATGGGTGATATGTCGTTCTCGCCCAAGGCCATCGATATCAAGGCCGGTGAGACCATTCGTTTTGTGCTGGTGAATAAAGGCCAGTTGCTGCACGAATTCAACCTCGGTGATGCAGCGATGCATGCCAAACACCAGCAGGAAATGTTGCAGATGCAACAGAGCGGCATGCTGGCGCCTACCGCCATGAAGGAAATGGACCACAGCGCCATGGCCGAAATGGACCACTCATCCGGGCAGGGAATGAAGCATGACGACCCGAACAGCGTGCTCGTGGAGCCGGGCAAGACCGCCGAGCTGACCTGGACCTTCACCAAGGCCACCAACCTGGAATTTGCCTGCAATATCCCTGGCCATTATCAGGCTGGCATGGTCGGCAAGTTGACTGTCAGTCAGTAAGGACTCAATGGCGGGAGCAAAGGCTGGTAGAATCCGCTGATTCTTCAGTCAGGTTTCCGCCATGCATCCCGCAGCCGAACATTCGCCGCTGGGCAAATCCAGCGAATACATCGCCACTTACACGCCGTCCTTGCTGTTCCCGATCCCGCGTACTGCGAAATGGGCCGAGTTGGGCCTGACGGCTGAAACCCTGCCGTATAAAGGCGTGGATTTCTGGAACTGCTTTGAGCTGTCGTGGCTGTTGCCGTCGGGCAAGCCCGTGGTGGCGATTGGCGAGTTCAGCATCCCGGCGGATTCGCCGAATATCATCGAATCGAAGTCGTTCAAGCTGTACCTGAACTCACTGAACCAGACACCGTTTGCCGACACGGCAAGCCTTGAGGCGACACTGGCCAAAGACCTGTCGGCCGCTGCCGGCAAACCGGTCGGTGTGCGCATTCGCAGCTTGAAAGATGTCGAAGCCGAAGGCGTCGTGGCGCTGCCCGGCGTGTGCATTGATGACCTGGACATCAGCGTCAGCAACTACGAGCATCCGCGCCCGGAACTGCTGCGTTGCGATGAATCGCGCATCGTGGAGGAGAGCGTGCACAGCCACTTGCTCAAATCCAACTGCCCGGTTACCAGTCAGCCGGATTGGGGCAGTGTGGCGGTGGAATACCGTGGCGCGGCACTGGATCACGCGAGTTTGCTGGAATACATCGTGAGCTTCCGACAACACTCGGACTTTCACGAGCAGTGCGTGGAGCGGATTTTCCTCGACTTGCAGCGGTTGTTGAAACCGGAGAAGTTGACGGTGTATGCGCGCTATGTGCGCCGTGGCGGGTTGGATATCAACCCGTACCGCAGCACCGAAACCGTCCAACTGCCGAATCATCGGTTGGTGCGTCAATAAAAATCCAATGTAGGAGTGAGCCTGCTCGCGATAGCTGACTGACATTCAATATTGATGTCGTCTGATCCACCGGTATCGCGAGCAGGCTCACTCCTACAAGGGACTGCGTTTCAAATTGTGGAAATGAAAAAGCCCTGCCAGCGATGGCGGGGCTTTTTTGCGTCTGGCGGGTTCAGATACCCATGTTACCCAAGGCTTGCGCGATGTTGCGCAGGGTGCCAGCCAGGGTAGGGTGTTCGAGTTCGAAGCGTTCAACTGCCAGGTTAACGCCATCGGCGAGGCTGGCGTCCTGGGTTTTGGTTTCTAGCTCAAGCTTGAGTTCGATCTGTTGCATCAGTTCATGCAGGTTTTCGCGTTCGGATTCGGACAGTGGAGGATTCTGTTCCAATTGCTCGCGCAGGGCATTGAGCTGTTCTTGCAGTTCGCGGGCAGGCATGGCGTTCTTCCTTCTCTCGATTGGCACTGGCATAGACCACGGCAGCGCACCAAAGGTCTATGGCTGACCTTTAGATTAATCCACTCTCGCGCAACCTGCATGATCTCGGTCAGGGCTTTTCGCCCTTGAGTCGGCGCAGGCTGATATCGGCCAGGCAGGTGTCGAGTTCACCCAGGTGATCGATCACCGAATGCACGCCCAGGCCGAACAACTGCATCGTCGCCTTGCCGCGCAGGTGTTCACGTTCCTTTTGGCTCAATGCGTGCCATTCGCTGGGCGCCAGGCCGCAGAGCGAGCCGCAGGACGCCAGGCCAATCGTCCACAAGCCGGCGTTCAAACCCGATTGCAACAAGCGTGGTTCGCCACTGACCAGCACGCAGCCATCCAGACGTTCGACATTCAACGCCATCAGGGCTTGCCAGCAAGCGTTTGGTGCAGGCCATGGATTGATTGTTGCCGGGTGTTGCGTCGATGTAATCCAGGACGGCAGGGTAACGGCCAGAGAATGGCTGAGGGCGGGGGGTAGTTCATCGAGCCAGGCGCAGGGGATTTGCTGGCGCTGCAAACTGCGCAGGCTGTCCAGCGCGCCGGGCGTGGCTTCGGCGAGCTCCGCAGAATACGCCCCGTGCTGGCGCGTCCGGGCGCCGAAATCCACCAGGCAACCACTGAGGCCGAACAAGACGGCGGTCAAACTGGGGGCAGCGAGAGGCAAAGTTTCGGCGTGCGACATATCGGCGTCCCTGAAATAGCAACAAGGCTAGGCGGCGTGAGTGACAGTTGAGTGACATTGATGTGAAACGCTCTCAGTCAGCGCGAGTCATCTATAGTCGAAATGCGCGCGATGCTGCCTAAACCGGGTTTTCCGTCTTATACTAATCAGCTTAATGCCCGGGCCAAGTGCTCGCGCCAGTACAAATCCAAGGAGTTTTTCTATGCGCTGGAGCAATCATTTCGCTCAGCTTTTTGTGTGTGCCAGCCTGTTGCTGGTTCCGTTTGTGGCTCAGGCTGCYTCGGAAGACGATCCTTGGGAAAGCGTTAACCGTCCAATCTATAAATTCAACGACGTCATCGACACGTATGCACTCAAGCCTGTGGCTCAGGGCTATGAGTTCATCACGCCGCAGTTTCTGGAAGACGGCATTCACAACATGTTCCGCAACGTCGGTGACGTCACCAACCTGGTGAACAACATTCTGCAAGCCAAACCGGCTGCAGCGGGCACCGACACTGCACGCATCATCTTCAACACCACGTTCGGCTTGCTCGGTTTCTTCGATGTGGGCACCAAGATGGGTCTGCAGCGCAGCGACGAAGACTTCGGTCAAACCCTTGGCTATTGGGGTATGGGTAGCGGTCCTTACGTGATGCTGCCGCTGTTGGGTCCAAGCACCTTGCGTGATGCGCCGTCGAAGGTCGTCGACAGCTACACGGGCCCGTACCCGTACATCAACGACGTGCCGGTGCGTAACTCGGTCTTCGGCCTGAATATCGTCGACACGCGTGCCAGCTTGCTGTCGAGCGAAAAACTGATCACTGGGGACAAGTACACCTTTATCCGTAATGCGTATTTGCAGAACCGTGAGTTCAAAGTCAAAGACGGCCAGGTTGAAGACGATTTTTAATCTCGACCGGTAAAAACGAAGAAGGCGGCCATTGGCCGCCTTCTTTCGTTTGGATCCGGTTTATTTCATTTTCAAGATTGTAAGCCCGAGTTTCTGAGCATCACCGTCCAATGACTTCACCCACACCACCTCGGTGTCGGCTTCGAGCCCCTTCAACGCTGCGTGATCGGAATCGATGCGCACATTGAGCCGGTCACCGACTTTGAACTCTCGTTTCGCTTCGACCTGCATACCACTGCTGGAAAGGTCGATGCAGACGGCTGGCACCTCATCGCCTTCATGAATCAGCGACACATCGGCATCGACGCGCATGCGAATGAAATCACGCTTTTCGCTGTAGTCCCGACCGGTTTGACTCATGGGCTCGATCCTTCCATTGGGTTACGGATTTGCCTGTTCTTATAACTCCCGGTGATTTGACAAGTAAAGACGCCAAGCGACCATCGGCGTGAGCTTGAAACGCCCCGCGGATGGGAGTACCGTCTGCGCCTTAGAAGGGCACCTCTGGTGTACGTGTGAGTAGGGCAAACGCTCGAAAACGGTGCAATAGAGAGGCTAGAAAGCGAATCCAGTAGTGTGAGCCGGGCTAAAGGCCTTGCCTGCTACGCCAACCTAATTCTGGCGCCGTTTGCCCACATGCCAAAAACCAGTGCCACGCTGCTGATAATCGATGATGACGAAGTAGTGCGCGCGAGCCTCGCGGCCTATTTGGAAGACAGTGGTTTCAGTGTCCTGCAGGCCAGTAATGGTCAGCAGGGTCTTCAGGTATTCGAGCAAGACAAGCCCGACTTGGTCATCTGCGATCTGCGCATGCCGCAGATGGGCGGACTCGAACTTATCCGCCAGGTCACCGAGCGGTCACCGCAAACCCCTGTGATTGTGGTTTCAGGTGCCGGCGTGATGAACGACGCGGTCGAGGCGCTGCGCCTGGGTGCAGCGGACTACCTGATCAAGCCTCTCGAAGATCTGGCCGTGCTCGAGCATTCTGTTCGCCGAGCCCTGGATCGTGCGCGCCTGCTGCTGGAGAACCAGCGCTACCGCGAGAAGCTGGAAAAGGCCAACCGTGAGCTCGCTGCCAGCCTGAACCTGCTCCAGGAAGACCAGAACGCCGGTCGCCAGGTACAGATGAACATGCTGCCGGTCAGCCCCTGGGCCATCGACGAGTTCCAGTTTGCTCACCAGATCATCCCGTCGCTGTACCTGTCGGGTGATTTCGTTGACTACTTTCGGGTCGACGAGCGCCGGGTAGCCTTCTACCTGGCGGACGTTTCCGGTCATGGTGCTTCTTCAGCCTTCGTTACCGTGCTGCTGAAGTTCATGACCACGCGCTTGCTGTTTGAATCCAAACGCAGCGGCACATTGCCGGAATTCAAGCCTTCAGAGGTCCTTGGTCATATCAACCGGGGCCTGATCAGTTGTAAGCTGGGCAAACACGTCACAATGGTCGGTGGAGTCATCGACGAGGAGACAGGTTTGTTGACCTATAGCATCGGTGGTCACCTGCCGTTGCCAGTGTTGTACACACCCGACAGTGTTCGTTATCTGGAAGGGCGCGGTCTGCCTGTAGGCCTCTTCAATGAAGCCACCTACGAAGACCACGTACTGGAACTGCCGCCGACGTTCAGCCTGACGCTGATGTCTGATGGCATTCTGGATCTTTTGCCAGAACCCACACTCAAAGAAAAAGAAGCGGCGTTGCCCCAAAGGGTCAAGGCTGCGGGCGGCACCCTGGACGGGCTGCGGCAGGTTTTTGGATTGGCCACGCTTGGGGAGATGCCGGATGATATCGCCCTGTTGGTGTTGAGCAGGAATCTTTAATGAGTACCGGTAGAATCCAGTTCGCCGAGCAGGACGGCACCTTCGTCCTGAAATTCGTCGGTGAAGTTCGCCTGACCCTGTGTTCGGCGTTGGATGCGACTATTGATCGGATCTTCACCGCGTTGAACTTCAATGCGATCGTGATCGACCTGACCGAAACCCGCAGCATCGACAGCACCACGCTGGGCCTGCTGGCCAAGCTGTCGATCCTGTCGCGGCAAAAGGTCGGCCTGCTGCCGACCGTCGTCACCACCCACGAAGACATTACGCGTCTGTTGGAGTCAATGGGCTTCGAGCAAGTGTTCAACATCGTTGACCAGCCCGTGCCCTGTCCCGAATGCCTGGACGACTTGCCAGACCAGGATCAGTCCGAAGAAGTGGTGCGGATCAAAGTCCTCGAAGCGCACAAAATCCTCATGGGTCTGAACGACTCCAATCGTGAAGCGTTCCATGACTTGGTAAATGCGCTGGAGCGACACTGATTCCCTGTAGGAGCGAGCCTGCTCGCGATGGCGTCCTGACAGTCACCAGACACATACAAAAAAGGGCGAACCTGTGAGGGTTCGCCCTTTTTGCGTTGGCCTGTCAGCTGTTACAGCTTGGCCTGCAACAACGCCTCAAGCTTCTCCTGATCCCGGGCAAACTGACGAATCCCCTCAGCCAGTTTCTCGGTCGCCATCGCATCTTCGTTGGACAACCAACGGAACTGCGCTTCATTCAAGCTCAAGCGCGCTTCACCGGCATGCCCAGGTGACAACTTGCGTTCCAGCTTGCCAGTGTCAGCCGCCAGTTTCTCCAGCAGATCCGGGCTGATAGTCAGGCGATCACAGCCTGCCAGTTGCTCGATCTGGCCCAGGTTGCGGAAGCTCGCACCCATGACCACCGTCTTGTAGTCATTGGCCTTGTAGTAGTTGTAGATGCGTGTCACCGACTGCACGCCCGGATCATCCGCACCGGTATAGTCGTTGCCGTTGGCTTTCTTGTACCAGTCGTAAATCCGGCCCACGAACGGTGAAATCAGGAACACACCGGCATCCGCACACGCCGCTGCCTGAGCAAACGAGAACAGCAGCGTCAGGTTGGTCTGAATCCCTTCTTTTTCCAGCGTCTCTGCCGCGCGGATACCTTCCCAGGTGGAGGCGATCTTGATCAGCACGCGGTCACGGCCAATACCGGCCTTGTCGTACAGCTCGATCAGACGGTGCGCACGCTTCAATACGGCGTCAGTGTCGAACGAGAGGCGTGCATCCACTTCGGTAGAAATACGACCCGGTACAACCTTCAGGATCTCTTGCCCGACCGCTACGCCAAAACGGTCGCTGGCCAGGCCCACATCGCCCTTGCAGTCGTGAACGCAAGCATCCAGCAATTCGGCATACGCAGGAATTGCCGCGGCTTTGAGCAGCAGGGAAGGGTTGGTGGTGGCGTCCACCGGTTTAACGCGGGCGATAGCTTCGAAGTCGCCGGTGTCGGCAACCACGGTGGTCATTTGTTTAAGTTGTTCCAGCTTGGAAGTCATGGGCGTGCTCTGTCCTGTGGGTCTAATGACATTACCCGAGCGCTGACAGCCACTCAAGGGCGCATGTACGTATCGATGGCCCCAGCGGCAACAACCTGAAAACAGGTGTTTGAAAGGTGAGGGGCGCGGTGTCGGTTTATACGATGCCAAAACGGGGCGCAGGTTCAACGTAACTGACCGTTGACCCCGCGCCAACAATGTCGCCGCCGGTTCTTACGGGCGGGCCTTTGATCGTTTAGCGCTGTTAAAAAGTGTCGATTTTGACCGTTATAATATGTCAAATAATCAAGGCCGATGAAGTGTAATGTGCTGCCGATTAACGTAGGTAGCGGATGGAAAGATGACTTCACAGGAAACACAAGTGTCTGGAATTGTGGAGGCTTTCGATGACTTTATACTCGCTTATGTCTTGAAGAAGTTGACCGATGTATTGGAAGAGCTGATGGCGGTCTCGAAAAGAAACTACCCGGACAATATGAGTGGTGTGCTTGAGATGGGACGGGTTAAAGCCGCAGCGAAAATTCCCATCTGGTTAAAAAGAGTGAAGTACAGTGATCCCTGTAAAGTGACCCGCATGATGAAGGAGCAAATGGACGACGCGCATAAATGTAACCAGAACTTGCGCTTCGAAGCACAGGTCGTATTGCTGGAGGTGCTGGTGGAAGGGGCGCTGGCAATAAACGTGGCGTGTTATTCCGAGTTTATTGGTAAGCGCCTGCATTAAGTGAAGAGAGTATTTTTTCTATTGTGATTTTAATAGCGTCTTGACAGCGCGGACTTCCTGATGATTACGATGTTTGTCCGGGCGGAGGCGAAGTCAAAACAGGTTTGGCCAGTCATATACAGCGATATCATCAACCCTCTTATGCAAACGCTCCAATGTTATTTTTTGTCGGGTAAATGACGGCGGGATTGTTGTCGTTATTTTTGGTCCGGCTATTCTTGTTGGGCGTTTTTTGTATGTCGTGCTATTTAATGCACTTGTATTTTTATGATGGATTCATCTCTGAATGCGGGACCGATTTTGTCGGTTCACTCATGTCCCCGCTACACATTGGCCGAATCGACACTACACGGGAAGAGTAGCCTTGTTCAGAAAGATTCTTATCGTATGCGTTGGTAATATTTGCCGAAGTCCAACCGCTGAAATGTTGCTCCGCAACGCGCTGGATCCTTCAGATATCTCGGTGACCTCCGCGGGACTCAACGCGCGGGTGGGGGAGTCTATGGAGCCAAACGCACTTTCAGTTCTCGAAGAACAGGGTGGCGCCGCCCAAGAGTTTAAAGCGCGGCAGATCACTCCAGCCATTGTTAATGAGTCAGACCTCATTCTGGTCATGGAGAAAGAGCATGTAAAAGGCGTGCTGAGTATTGCCTCGCACGCGAGGGGCAAAGTGTTTCTTCTGGGCAAGTGGCAGAGTGAGCACGAAATAAAGGATCCGTATCGTCAAGGAAAAGCTGCTTTTGTCCATGCCCATGCATTGATTGAAGATGCTGTTTGCTCATGGGCACAGCGCCTCGGACGTTGATGGATGATTTTCAGATTAGTATTAATGGTAAAAGAATAGACCTTATGCAGTTACCGTCAGTAGTCAGTGGCCGAGATAACGATAAAGACGAGATTGATCTTCTCGGTTTGCTAGGCACATTGATTGATCACAAATGGTTAATAGGCGCCATTACCGGAGCGTTCATGGTGACCGGTGCCGCGTATTCGATTTTGTCGGCGCCCGTGTATTTGACAAACGCCCTGGTGCAGGTCGAGCCGAAAAAGAACGACATGTTGGGCTTTTCGGATATCAGCAGCATGCTGGGTGGGCAATCCCCGGCGGCTACCGAGATCGGAATTATCAAGTCTCGCGCAGTCATCGGCAAAACAGTCGATGACCTGCGTCTGGATATTGTGATCACGCCGAACACCTTTCCCGTCGTGGGTGGTTTTATTGCGCGGCGATATAAAAGTACTCCCGGCCAAACTATTTCGCCTCCACTCCTTGGCATGAACAGTTTCGCCTGGGGTGGCGAGCAGCTTGAAATCGAAAAACTCAAACTGCCCGATGAACTGTTAGGTGAAAAACTGACCCTGATTGCCGGAGAGCAGAACCGCTTCAAGCTTTACGATGAAGAGGGTGGATTGTTGGCCGATGGAACCACAGGCGTCGCCGTGGTAGAGAACGGGGTCGAGGTGCTGGTCGCGAACATGATTGCGAACCCTGGCACTAAATTCGAAGTCGTACGCAACCCACGAATTGTCACTATTCAGAATTACCAGGACATCCTTGAAGTCTCCGAACAAGGTAAGGAGTCGGGCATTATAAGTCTGGCGCTAGCCAGCACCGACTACTCTCTGGCTGTGAAAATTCTGAACAAGATTTCGACGCTTTATGTAGAGCAGAATGTGCAACGCACCTCTGCCGAGGCGGCTCAGAGCCTGGATTTCCTGCAGTCACAGCTCCCTCAAGTCAAAGAGGATCTGGTCAAGGCCAGCAATGCGCTGAACAGCTATCAAACCCGCGGAAATACAGTAAATATCTCACTCGAAACCAAGTCTGTCCTGGAGCAGATGGTGGTTTTGGATACGCGCATCTCCGATTTAAAACTCCAGCAAGCAGAACTGGATCGAAAGTTCACCCGTGAGCATCCGGCCTACCGCGCCTTGATGGCCCAGTTGGGGGATTTGAATAATCAGCGCCGCGGTTTGGAGAAGAAGGTTCAGGATCTTCCGGCAACGCAACAGGAGCTTTTGAACCTCACTCGTGATGTGGAAGTGGCGACACAGATTTATACCCAACTGCTGAATAAATCCCAGGAGCTGGACATCGTAAGAGCGGGGGCGGTCGGGAATGCTCGATTGATCGATACCGCCGATGTCGACATCACATCCCCGGTCAAACCGCGCAAAGCCTTGCTCATTATTATTGCAACGTTGCTGGGCGGGTTTGTCGGCGTTGCCTTGGTGTTGGTGCGTAAATCGTTGAGCCGAGGACTTGAGGGGCCGGAAGCCATCGAACAACTCGGGCTGCCCGTCTATGCCTCTATTCCCTACAGCGCCCTACAACAAGAAGAAGACAATAAAAAACTTCGGTTGGGCGATAGCGTCAACCGCCAGGCTTTCCTATTGGCGCTGCGCAACCCTACTGACCTGTCCATTGAGTCGATACGCAGCCTGCGAACCTGTTTGCATTTTGCGGGGCTGGATGCGACCAACAACCGGATCATGATTTCCGGTCCGAGCCCGCAGGTGGGCAAAACGTTTGTTTCCTCTAACCTGGCCGCGGTCATTGCTCAAAGCGGGCAGAGGGTCGTACTGATCGATGCCGATATGCGCAAAGGTCACCTGCACAAAACCTTGGCTACACCGATCAGCAACGGCTTATCCGATCTTTTAACCAAACGCTGCAGCATTGAGCAGGCAATCAATAGGCTCGAGGTTGATAACCTGCATTTCATCAGTCGTGGACAGGTACCGCCTAATCCATCAGAGCTGTTGATGCATGCCAACTTCAGAGAACTCCTGGCAGAACTGAGTGAACTCTACGACGTCGTCATCATCGATACGCCACCTCTTCTGGCAGTTACAGATGCTGCAATCGTTGGGCGTGAAGCTGCCATTAATTTGATCGTGACCCGCTTTGGTGTAAATCCGGCCAAAGAGATTGAATTGACAATTCGTCGGTTTGCGCAAAACGGTATCGAGTTGAAGGGCGCTATTTTTAATGGAGTCGAGAAGCGGGCATCCAGTTACTACGGTAATGGCGCTTATTACAACTATGAGTACGCCTCTGACAAGTCCTGATGCGAGTTCTATCTACCAGGTAATCGGTTGGGAGTGAGTGGGTGATAACTCACCACTCTTAATCGTGTTTTACCTGCGACTAAGTTCATGGAGATAGGTGGATTATGAAAAAAATATTACATGTGGCGGAAACTATCAAGGGTGGCGTTGCGACGGTAATTCGTACGATATCAACCCCCCCTCGGGACCATGCTCTGAAGTATGAACTGGTTTATCTGGTTCCGTACGACCAGAAGAAAGAGTTGCATGGCATTGATGAAAAAAACATCAGGACCTTTTCCCGAAACAAGCGCGATGTCATGTCCCTGTTGCGGTTTGCCTGGCAATTGGCCCGCGTGATCTTCAAGGAAAAACCGGATGTCGTGCACTTGCACAGCACGTTTTCCGGGGTCATTGGCCGATGTGTCTGTCTGCTACTGCGCCCTTGGCGGTCACCTAAAATTGTCTACTGCCCGCACGCATTTTCCTTCTTGATGGAGAGCTCGCCAGTCAAGCAGAAAGTGTATTCGCTGGTGGAGCGACTCTTGCAGAAAGTAACGGACGTCATTATCTGCGTCAGTCAGTATGAAATGGATAAAGCCGCGTCGTTTGGTATTGATCGTCACCGCATGAAGCTGATCTACAACGGGATTCATTATAAAAGTGATGAGAACAAGTCCAGCGAAAGCACGGACATTCAGCTTCTATTTGTAGGTCGACTGGATTACCAGAAAGGCTTCGATCTTTTGCTCAAGGCGTTTGCTGAAGTCGAGCGAACTGACTTGAGACTCACTGTCGTTGGGAGTGCTGTCAATGAAGACTTCGTCGAGTGCCCCGATATTGACGCCGTGGAGTACCTGCCTTGGGTGACTCCGGCTGAAGTCAACGAACTGTACAAAACGGCGGATGCCTTGATTGTTCCAAGTCGCTGGGAAGGCTTTGCCATGGTTCCCCTCGAAGGGATGGCCATGGGCGTGCCGGTGATTGCCAGTGACTGTACATCGCTTCCTGAATTGGTGACGGACAACATCACCGGCTACCTGTTCTCGACCGGCGACTACCAGGCCCTTGCCAGCATATTAGTGAATATCAAAAAACATAAGCTGCTGGAACTCGGTACAGAAAGCCGCAAGAAAGTGCGCGAGCGGTTCAGTGCAACGTTGATGATTCAGCAAACCTATGACGTGTACTCCGCTAAAACTTATTAAGTAGACAATCAGATGATGAACGTAACTATTTTGCATGGCTACAGTGCGTCCAGTTCGGGTGATGGTCTACTCGTGGATTTGGCAATAGCCACGGTGCAACGCAATTTTGGTGCCGGCACTTTAATCAACGTAGTTGCGTCAGACCCTCAATCATTTAGCTATCTTTCCTGTAAGCGATATGAGGCGCCGGTCATGGCGGCTAAGGGATTCGGAAGGGTGAGGGAAGCGATTTTCCTTAAACAGTCTTATGTCCCCCTTGCCGATCTTTTGAATACCAGCGATCTGGTTGTAGGGGTGGGCGGTGGATACATGCGCTCAAAAAGCACCTTTGAACACCTCAAGCTTAAACTGGGTCATGCCAAACAGCTTGAAACCGCGATTTTGAGCAAGGTACCGACGGTTTACCTCCCACAAAGTATCGGTCCGTTCCATGGCGAGAGCAGCAAAATCGTAGAGCATTACGCCAGCGCCGATGCGGTATTTGTCAGAGACAACAGGTCTTCGGAAATTTTCCAGTCCAATGAGAATGTCTACCGGGCGCCGGACCTGGCGATCCAGGCGTTAGCGAAAAAGATACTGCTGCAGCCCAAGTTTATCCACTGTGCATCATCTCCTGCCGTGGTCTGTGTTGTTCTACGCAAGCCGTCGCACTGGAGCAAAGAGAAGAAAGTCGCCTACGTTGCAAACCTGAAGCTTCTATTGAGGAGATTAAGGGCGAAAAGCCAAGTGGTGTGCGCTGTGCAAAGCACCGTCTGCGGCAATGACGATGGCGCGTTTTATCGCGAACTTGGCATTACCGAAGACCTGCTGCCCTTGAAGGCGACGCTCGCAAAATATCAACCGGATCTGGTTATTTCCGTGAGGTTACACGGGGCTATCGAGGCGCTCCTGGCCGGTGTACCCGCGTTCCATATCAGTTATGAACGCAAAGGTTTTGGGGCGTATCAGGACATGGGAGTGGAAGACTGGGTGATCAACGAAGGCGATATCAATGTCGATACCATCATCGACACTGTTTACGCCCCCAACGCTCTATTGAGGTTTGCCAAGAAACTCACGGATACCTGTAAAGAAATCGAAGCCAAAACAGTGCTGATGGACAATATCATCAAAGGGGTTGTTCGATGATATTTCGGTTGTTGCTTAGGGGGACTGCATTAGGCGCGAAGTTTTTGCTGGTGTTGGCCATCACTCATTACCTGGGTTATGACGCATTAGGCTTCTACGGCGTCGTGGTGATCGCCCCTTTGCTAGCCTCGAAGTTTTACAGCGTCGGGTTCAGCTCTGAAATCAATCGGTTGATCAGCATCGGGGGCAGCTCCCGATTCGTCATCGATAAAGTACTGGTCTTGTACTTGGCCGTCGGATCGTTGTTTTCGGTGGTCACAGTCATACTCTACTCACTCTTCAGCGATGTTCAGGCGAGCACCGCGTTGATCGTCTGCGTCATGCTGCTCCTGATCACAGAGCATCTCTCCTTCGAAATTAATTCCTTTGTTTTTTCTGCGCAAAAAGCCAATTGGGGAGCGTTATTGTTCTTCATAAAAACCGGGCTCTGGGCGCTGATTGCTGTGGGAGGGCTAATGACGGGCGTGGTGTCCAGCATTGCCAGTGTTCTTTGGTTATGGGTGATCAGCAACCTTCTGGTGATCGTGGCCGGGTACTTTATTGTGGTTAATGTACATAAGGGGAGGGAGGTCAGTGCCCTCACTACGGCTTCTGTCTGGAAAGCCGGGTTGCCCTTTTATCTGGGCGACGGTTTGATGTTATTGAGTCAGTTTGCCGAGCGTTTTCTGATTGTGGACCTGGAGCCGTACGACAGCCTTGGCAAGTACGTGTATGCCTGGTCTGCCGCTAACACGTTGCAAGCGCTGTCTTTTGCCGTTGTTGCCGTCGTTGGCATTCCGGTACTCGCCAAGCGTTATAAGAATAATCAACAGGCACTGACGGTCCGCCAACTCTTTTTCAATCAATGGGTGTTGCGTTCCCTGGTTGTTTCCTGCGCAGTTGCTGTGCTGATTTATGCCTTCTTTAATGTCGTGCTGGATTATGTGGACGCGGCAGTTCCGCGTCCGGATAACGGGGTTTTGTGCATCCTGATTTTCTCGTTTGCGCTGCGAGCAGTCGGCGACATCGTATGGGGAGGTCTTATTGCTTCGAAGAACAATCGGGTGTCGTTGGCCAGTGCGGTGATCTGCCTGCTGATTTCACTGCCTGTCAGCTATGTCCTTATTAAACACTATTCAATTTATGGGGCGGCCTGGGGGAACGTTTTCTCGATTACGGTGCAGCTGGTCGTTATTGCTTTGCTGGCCAGGTTTGCCCAGGCGAAGGGGGCGTTGTAATGGCTTTATCTCTGCCTTCCATAGAATTTCGCGGTACAAAGCTGGATTCGTCGATCTCACTCCTGATTTTGATGTGCGGTCTTTTTCTGTCCGTAGCAATGCCGCTGCTGGTTCACCGAGAACCGGGCCCGGATGCGATGACGTTGTGGTCGTCATACGCTCGTTCAGACTACTGCAATTTCTGGAATCCCTTTTCGCCAGACCGGTCTTCTTACGATTGCACTGCTTACGTGCTACGTCCCACCGGCATCAATCTGGACAATGCCTGGGCCTACGGGATGATGTGCAACTTGTTTCTCACGTCTATCCCGATCTTTATCTTCAGAAGAATACCGCTGACGATTTTTCTGACCCTGTGTCTGTGGGGGGTGGTCAGGTCGTTCTTTCTCGATAACCTGACCAAGGAAATCATTGTTTCGGTGGCGATGATTACCATCCTGGTTTTTTCATTTTCGAAGCAATACAGAGTGGGCTTTTTTCTCTCTGCGCTGTTTTACGGCATCTTGGTTCGACCCTACTGGATACTGTTTTCGCTGGTCTGGGTTGGCGTGTGTGTCATGAAGAAGCGTGTGTCACGTTTCAGCTTTTTCCTGATGTTGTTCACGTTCTATTTGGCCATCGCGACAGCGATTCAGATGCTGGCCGGCTATTCGGTTTCGTCCATTCGAGCCAATAGTAACGAGCAACGCACACTGGGCGAAGAGGGCTCAAAGTCATTGATTGTGTCGTGGATCAACGGCGGTGACTTCGTTTCGCAGGCCGTGGATTCGATGAGCATCTTTTTCAGGCTGTCTTTCCCGGTGGAGTTAATCCTTCTTTCCGGCCTGGGGCAGATCATCTTTGTCGTCCTGATGATGATGACCTCGTTGCTGATGTTCAAAATGATGACGTCGAGTCACTACAAGGGCTCAATCATCGAACCCAAAGTCAAAGAGCTTATCGCTATTCCGTTGTCCTTTTTATTGGTGCAGGGCCTGTTTGAACCTGACTTCGGATCGTTTGCCCGACATTTCTCCATGGTGGTTCCGGTTCTGTTTGTGGGGCTGGGGTTGCAGTTGCGCTCAAAAAAACCTGAGTCGCTTGAATCAAACGTCTTGAACTGAGGTTTGTGGTTTATGCAAAGCAATAAGAAGTCGTTGGAAATAGAAACACTCAGAGGGCTGGCATGCCTGCTGCTGGTGCTCTATCACGTGATAGGGCCATTAGGCGGCGGATTGAAAATCGACCTGGGATCACCTTTCCGAATCCTGGCCGATTCGATGGTGTACGTCCGGATGCCGTTGTTCACTTTTATATCGGGCTACATCTATTCGATTTACAAAATCAGAGGCAACGACTTTTCCGCTTACTGGCGTGGCAAGGTAAGAAGATTGATCGTGCCATTGTTTTTTGTCGGTATACCATTTTCGGTGCTGCAGGTTGTCGGGCCGGGGGTAAACAACGACTTCGGGTTAATAGACGCCTTGTTGTCGTTTTACGTGCCGATTAACCACTTCTGGTTCTTGCAGGCGGTTTTTATCATCTTTATGTTTGTCGGATTTCTTCAGTGGCGCGGCTGGTTGCAGACGGCGACACGGTTGTACCTGTTGTTTTTGTTTTCCGCAGCGGTGTTCTTGATGCCGCTTTTTCCAGTCGATGCCTTTGGCATCAATGGCGCCATCTATTTGCTGCCGTTCTTCGTGACGGGGATGATTTGCCACGAAAAGGGCAATGAGTTAAAGCAGTCCCTGAAAGTGATCGGGCCCGTCGCGTTCGTCTTGATATCGGTCGCACTGCTCTACATTGCCGCCGTGGATCGCGAGCTCATTGTCGATCGCAGAAGCCTTGTCGGATTGCTCGTTGGCTGTGCCTCCTGCATCGCGTTGTTGTCGAGTGACATGCGCTCGAAAGCGCTGATCTGGCTCGGTGGATATTCCTACGCGATTTTCCTCTTTCACGTTCTGTTTGYGGGCAGTTCACGGGTCGCGTTACGTCGTTTGGGTGTCACCGATGAAAGCGTTTTGGTTGTTGGCGGTGTGCTGTTCGGATTGTTGGGGCCCGTGGTGCTGTCGAATGTTTTCAGCCGTTTCGCCATCACATCGACTTTGTTTTTGGGCGAACGTGCGATCAGCAAAAAGACCCCGGCGAAAGGTCTGAAGGTGTCTCGCACCTGAACACCAAAGCAGGTTTCCTGATAGATAGATGAGCCAATGGTCTATGTCGATGATGTGCGTCCTGTCCCGGCTCCGGTCATCGAGGTGAGAGGCTCACGCGAACCGCTTGCCGGACTGGGCAAGGGTAAAGCGGGGATGGTGCTGGACATCTCGGTGATTGGCGACAGCTATAGCGCCGGGCAGAACTTTTATCTGAATGGCCTCACTCAACGCTTGGCGAAAGACTTTGGTTTCGCCGGGCCTGGTTATGTCGGGTTTAACCACGGCGTAGCGCTCGGCGGTACGAACTTCAAGTACACCCGCAGCAATCAGCAGTACTTCGGTGGTGATTGGAGCGTTTCCAGTCTTGGGCAAGCGAGYCCGGACAGTCGCACTGTTACCGGGAAGGCGGGTGCTTATCTTGAGATCGATTCCAGCCAGACGGCTGCGATTGATACGTCCATTGCCCACGCCAACTTACTCTACTTGGGAAACGGCAAAACCAGCGAGATGAGGTATCGGTGGACACCTTCAGGCCCGTGGCATCCATTGACGATAGCGGGGGCCGGTGTTCAGGAAGTGCAACTAAGCGTCCCCGCCAGTGCTGACTGGGCGCTAAGGCTCGAAGTGGTGAAAGGTGCGCCGACATTATTTGGCTTGTGGCTGGCCAATGACCGGGGCGGCATCAGGGTCTCCAAACTCGCTGCTTCAGGTGCCACCTCCGGTGACTTTTTTAAAAGCGACAACCAATGGCAGACCCAGTGGAAGGCCGTCGTTTCAAAGATACCGGCAGACGTTTACCTGATTATGTTGGGCGGCAATGATCAGGGGTTTGGCGTTAAGCCCAAGGATTATCTTGAGAACATGAAAGGCTTGGTGCAGATGGTTCGCGAGGTTCATCCGGCAGCGAGCATCAATGTGATCTTGCGTCAGGACACAACACGTTCCAGTGCCTATCCGATGTCGGACTATGCCCAAGTACTTGAACCATGGGCGCGTTCGCAGAACGTCGCCTATTGGAGTTTGCAGTGTGCGTTCGGTGCCGACTTCAAACGCTACGCCAGTGACGGGCCGACCCCCATGATCGGCCCCGACAAGATTCACCCCATCCCGGGTTCGGGAGGTCGGCTTATTGCCGATTACTTCTATCGACTGCTTGTCGGTGAATTGCCGTGTGGTGCCGCTTCAAAGTAATCCTTCACCGTTCAAAGTGTTCCAGCTGGCTCAGTAGCTCTGCGGTTTTCAGAGGCATGAGTTCGGGATCACACCGCGTTTCAACATTGATGACGATTGCCGGGTCGCTGTAGCGAATGCGAACCCGGAATCGCCAATCGTTGAAAATCACTTTAAGCCCTTCGCGTTCATCGATATCCAGGGCCTTGTCGGCATACAGACTTTTCAGGTGAGCCAAGAGGGAAAGCGGGTCCCTGATCGGGCGATGGATATCGCCCGAAGAGGGGAACACCCCGATACGTTCAACCAGCAGGGTTGTGCCCAGCCAGGCAGCAGTGTCGAAGGATAACGATGGCGCTTTTGACAGCCAGGCCATCATTCCGAAGTTGCTCGCTTTCAGTTCGGTGTCTACCGAGCGTTTTGCAGTGGTCATAGTGGCCTGCCTGGATGAAAGAGTGTAACGGAGGGCTCCGCAAGGTGAGCGGTGAGTGTGCTGAGCCGATTGGTTAAAGGCCCTTGAGATACAGCTGCTCATAACAAAAGTTGGTGGCGTCGATATAGCCTTCTGCACCACCACAATCAAAGCGCAGGCCTTCGAACTTGTAGGCCAGCACGCAGCCATCTTGCGCCTGCTTCATCAGCGCGTCGGTGATCTGGATTTCGCCGCCCTTGCCGGGCTGGGTATCGGCGATCAAATCAAAAATGTCGGGGGTCAGAATGTACCGGCCGATGATTGCCAGATTGGACGGTGCGTCCTCGGGGGCGGGTTTTTCAACCATGCTGTTGACGCGGTAGATCCCTTCGGAAACCAGTTCGCCGGCGATCACCCCGTATTTGTGTGTCTGATCCCGCGGGACTTCTTGAATGGCCACGATCGAGCAGCGAAATTTATTGTAGAGCTTGATCATCTGCGCGAGCACACCGTCACCTTGCAGGTTCAGGCACAGGTCATCCGCCAGCACCACGGCAAAGGGTTCGTCACCGATCAAGGGGCGACCGCTGAGAATCGCGTGCCCCAGGCCTTTCATTTCGACCTGGCGGGTGTAGGCGAAGGTGCAGGTTTCTATCAGCTCTCGTGTACCGGCCAGAAACTTTTCTTTCTCGGTGCCGCGAATCTGGTGTTCCAGTTCATAGCTGATATCGAAATGGTCTTCCAGTGCGCGCTTGCCCCGACCGGTAACGATGGCCATGTTCTGCAAACCGGCGTCCCGTGCTTCTTCAACGGCGTATTGGATCAAAGGCTTGTTGACGATCGGCAGCATTTCCTTTGGCATTGCTTTTGTTGCAGGCAAGAAACGCGTGCCATAGCCGGCGGCGGGGAACAAGCATTTACGAATCATAGATATTTCCTGGAAAGTCATTGTTCACAGCCACACAGAAGAGGGTGGCCATGAGTTTGGATGTTTTACGATGGTTGTACTTTAATACCTGAGGCGTGGTTTGATGGCAATTAATGGCATGTGCAGAATGGGGTAAATGTTATTAGTTGTCGGGTCTGTCTGTATTTGGTTAGTTTTAGTCGGTGTCTATTAATAGTGTCGGTTCTTGTGAAGTGCTAATAAGTCGTTGGCGTCAATTTCTTGCGTGCGCTAATTGCTTTAAATATGGCATGCAGTTGAATACTTCAATACCCCACTATGGACCGCTCTATGAAGATTCTGGTAACGGGTGGAACCGGTTATATCGGTTCGCACACCACTCTTGCGCTGCTTGAAGCAGGCTTCGAAGTGGTTGTGCTGGACAACCTTTGCAATAGCTCTGATGCCGCCCTTCATGCGGTTGAAGCCATTTGCGGAAAATCCGCCTTAATGATTCACGGGGACGTGTGCGACAGAGCGTTGCTGGACCGGATTTTTCAGCAGCACTCCATTGATGCTGTTCTGCATTTTGCCGGGCTCAAAGCCGTAGGTGAAAGCGTGCGCAAGCCGCTTGAGTATTACGAAACCAACGTTTGCGGAAGCATTACGCTTTGCCAGGCGATGTCTGCGGCCGGTGTATTGCGGTTGGTATTCAGTTCATCGGCCACGGTGTATGGCGCGCCTGAGCAGATGCCGATTCGTGAAGACTTTCCGACGGGCACGCCCACCAATCCCTACGGGCAATCCAAGCTGATCATCGAAAACGTATTGCATGACCTGTGTGCGGCGGACCCGCGCTGGAGCATCGCACTGTTGCGTTATTTCAATCCGATCGGTGCTCACGCAAGTGGGCAAATGGGGGAAGACCCCAACGGTATTCCCAACAATCTGGTGCCGTACATCAGCCAGGTTGCCGTCGGCAGTCTGCAGGAGTTGTCGATATTTGGTGACGATTACCCCACCGTCGATGGCACCGGCGTACGCGATTACATCCACGTCGTGGACTTGGCTGACGGGCATCTCAAAGCGTTGCAGTCGATCTCGACGCGCACCGGGATCAATATCTGGAACCTGGGCACTGGCGATGGTTACAGCGTTTTTGAAGTACTGCGGGCATTTGAGCAAGCGTCGGGGCGAGCGGTGCCTTATCGGATGATGCCGCGACGCTCGGGCGACGTCGCCGAGTGTTGGGCCGACCCCTCTAAAGCGGCGAAGGAGTTGGGTTGGAAGGCCACACGGAATTTGCAGGAGATGATGACCGATACCTGGCGTTGGCAATCGAATCATCCCCGGGGATACGTCGATTGAAACTGATGGGCGGGCCTTCAACGGCCTGTTTTTCTGCTGAACTGTTATATCAGGCTTCGATGTTATTTATGGTCGGGAAAATTGACTGGAAACCCATCCAGCAAGTCCGTAGATATAAAGAACTTGCAGGAAGGAGTTTGATATGAAAAAGATGATGGTAATAGCCTTGTTGTCCATGATGAGCAGCTGGGTACTCGCCGTAGAAGAACCTCTCACTCTGGAAACAAAAGTGTTGGGTGACGTGACCGCTGGACAAGCCGTACTGGCAAGTACCGCACTGATTGCAGGTGCCGTGGCCGCCTCCAACAGTGGTGGAAGTTCCAATGGCGGAACCACCGGGACAACAGGTACTACCGGGACGACCGGCACCAGTAACTAAGAAATTTCGCAGGTGTAATACGAGATTGCCCGGCTAACACTGGGCGATCTTGTTTTGTATTTGCCCTTGAATAGCGTAGTGCCTTTATGATTCGTAGTGTTCCTTTTTTAATGCTGGCAAGTATTGCTTTGCAAGGTTGCATGTTTTCGCCGGGTCAACATCTGAGCACCAGTGATATCACTCGCGAAGGGGCCAGCGAAAGCAGTCGGGTCGAGCTGATTCCAATTACCCCCAAGCTCATCGCCATGGACAGGGCCGCACAGATCGATAAGCCACTGCCCGCGGAATTACTGACGGCACCCGCCGAGTACCGCATCGGTAATAACGATGTCTTGTACATCACGGTGTGGGATCACCCCGAGTTGACTGCACCCTCAGGGGCGCAGCAGCAGATCGATGCAAACGGACGACTTGTCCGTTCCGATGGCACGCTCTACTACCCCTATATCAAGGAAGTCCAGGCCGCCGGCAAAACCATCCAGCAACTGCGATCCGATATCGCAGAAAAGTTGTCGACCTTCATCTCTGATCCGCAAGTGGATGTCGCCGTGTTGCGTTTTGCCAGCCAGAAAGTGGTGGTGTCGGGCGCCGTATTGAAAGCAGGTCCTCAAGCGATTTCCACCACCCCGCTCAATGTTGTTGAAGCCTTGGGTTCCGCCGGCATTGACCCGCTGAATGCTGACTTGTCCGGGTTGCTGTTGACGCGAAACGGGCGGGTGTATCCGCTCAACCTTGATGCGCTCAATCAACAGGATGCGGCGTTGCAAAAGGTCTACCTCAAAGGCGGCGATCAGTTGTACCTGCCGTACAACGACAGCAAAAAGATTTATGTAATGGGCGAGGTCAATCAGCCACGCGCGTTGACGTTCAAGACACGCACCATGAATCTTTCTGACGTTATAGGTTCGGTAGGGGGATTGAATCAGGCCACCTCGAACGGCAACGCCGTGTACGTCATCAGGGGCGTAGAAAACCTCGATGTAGAACCCGCCAAAATCTTTCAGCTGCAAGCTGAGTCGCCTGCCGCCATGGCACTCGCCACTCACTTCGATGTTCGCCCCCAGGACATCGTTTATGTGGGACCTGCCAACGTCACCCGCTGGAACCGCTTCATCAGTCAATTGGTGCCTTCGGCCGCGATTCTGGGCATTGGCGCTGCCGCACAAAACAACTTAAGCGAAGCTAACAACCGATAAGGTCTGGTCCAACTGTGAGAGCGTTGAGAGTTAGCGTCTGCTTGATGGCGGCGTTGCTGTTGTGTGGATGTAATCCGCTGATGAAGGCCACGCTGGCGAACTTCAAAGCCGTGGCCGGCGGACCTGATGATCTGGAGTTGACCCCGGCTCAAGTAGCCGAAGTTCACTACCCCCAACTCAAATTGACCACCCCTTCCGGCGTAGGGGTGTTGGCGATGGTGCGTGAACGAGGTGACTTGCAGTACTGGGTCGCGTCCGGCAAGCAGGTGTTGTTGCTGCGCGATGGCCTGGCAATTCGCAGTGTCGGTCTTGGCGTCGGAGGGGATCTGGACGGGACCCGTTTTGAAGCGGTCTCGCCATTCAAACAGGGGCTTCATCGGCTGCCCGATGGGTACACCAGCCAGCGCTGGATCGATCTTTATCATGGCTACGAAGTGGGTGTTGTCGTGAACAGTCGCTTCACGCGACACCCCATGGAAACCATCAGGATTCTGGACAAGGAATACGCTGTGATGCGTGTTGATGAGCATATTGATGCGCCGCTTATTGGACTGCACGCGACCAATCATTATTGGGTCAATCCGGATAACGGTTTCATCCTGCAGAGCGAGCAGCAACTGACAGCGCAACTCAGGGTGACGATCGTTCAACTGACCTCTGAACGCAGGGCTGTCCGTTGAAGTTTCCCAAGGTGTTATGGACGTGCCTGTGGTTGATCTCCGGCGGCGTGAGTGCAGCTGTCACCGTCAGCGGTGACGTGCGCAATCCGGGAGTGGTCGAACTGCAACCCGATGGTCGAGTGCTGGACGTGATCCGCGTCGCGCAACCCAATCCTGAAGGCTATTGGATGGCGGCAGGGTGGCTGCGACGGTCATTGCTCGAAGAGCAGACTCGGCTTAAAGCCGGAGTCTTATTCGACTTGAAGGTGTTGCAACGTACCGCGTTGCTCCTGGAGCGAACCAGCCGGGCGACGTTGGCGTTGCGGATGTACGAGCAAGTCAGCTACTTGCCCGTCACGGGGCGCCAGGTGGCCGTCCTGGATCCGGTCGCGGTAGAGGTCGGGTTCGCTCGCAATTTCCGCCTCGCTGACGGCGACAGCCTGATCTACCCGATGCGCTCCAGTGTGGTTGAAGTGCTGGGTGCTGTCGCCGAACCGTGCCGGCTAGCGTATCGCGCGATGCAGGAGGCGCGTGACTACCTGCAAGGGTGTGCACCGCTTGCCGATGCTGAAGCCGATTACCTCTGGATCATTCAGCCCGATGGCGTTATCCGCCGGGTCGGCATTGCGCCGTGGAATCGCGAAAGCGGGCAGGTGCCTGCCGCGGGCAGCAAAATCCTGGTCCCTATCAAAAACGATGATCTTAATCCGCCTATACCTGAACTGAATCAGCAGTTGGCCGAATTTCTTGCCACGCAACTGGCTGAGGTGGTTCCTTGAATTTACGTTTTGCAGCGGTATTGTTGTTGCCATGTGGTTTGGTTCATGGAGAACCGCGATTTACTCAGAGTGATTTTGGCGGTGTGGGCTTGATGCAGACACCGACTGCCCGGATGGCTCCGGCCGGCGAGCTGAGCGTGAATGCCAGTCGAACCAGTCCCTATAGTCGTTACAGTGTTTCACTGCAGCCATTTGAATGGCTGGAAGGCTCGTTTCGCTATACCGCGATCACCAACCGTAAGTATGGCCCCGAGTCGTTGAGTGGTGACCAGAGCTATAAAGACAAGGCTGTGGACGTCAAGCTGCGCCTTTGGCAAGAAAGCCATTGGGCACCTGAATTGGCCGTGGGTTTTCGCGACGTTGGTGGTACCGGTCTGTTTTCCAGCGAATACGTGGTGGCCAACAAGCGCTATGACGACTTTGATTTCAGCGCAGGTGTTGCCTGGGGTTATCTGGGGAATCGAGGCGATTTTGAAAACCCGCCAGGTTGGGTGGATGACCGCTTCAATACCCGGCCACAAAGCGAAGGCACCGGTGACGTCAATACCAACGCCTACTTCCGTGGTCGACCCTCTTTGTTCGGTGGCGTGACCTACCAGACGCCCTGGGACCCGCTCAGTCTCAAACTCGAGTACGAAGGCAACGACTATAAAAACGAGCCGAAGGACAACCACATCAAGCAAGACTCGCCCATCAACATTGGCGCAGTGTTCAAGCTGACCGATTCGGTTGATCTAAGCGCTGGCTGGGAGCGTGGCAATACGGCCATGTTCGGCATCACCCTGCACACCAACTTCGTCAGCCGCAAGGCGCCGGCCAAGACCTACGATCCGCCAGCGGAGCGCCTGCCGGCGCATGCACCCGCGACTGCGCCGGACCAGGTCAACTGGGCCAACGTGTCCCAACGGCTGCAGAAAAATGCGGGCTACAACGTTGAGCGCATTGCCCAGCGCGGCTCAGAGTTATTGGTGTACGGCGAACAGTCGAATTATTTCTATTCGGCAAAAGCCGTCGGCCGGGCCAGCCGGATTCTGGACAACAGTGTTAACGACGATATCGACTGGTTTACCGTGGTCAACAAGCGCTACGACATGCCGCTGGACGAAACCAGTGTGCCTCGCGAGACCTTTCGCGAGGTGGTCAACAATGAGGAGCCATTGCACAGTCTGCACCGTGCGACTGAGGTCAATAACCCGCTCCCGCGCACGGAGACCACGCTCTATACCGGGGCGCTCGATCCATTCAAATATGGCATCGGGCTGGGCTACAAACAGAACGTGGGCGGCCCTGATGGGTTGCTCTATCAGTTGACTGCCGATGTGGACGCCGAGTACCGCTTCACGCGCAATATCTGGTGGAGTGGCCTGCTCAGTACCAATCTGGCCAACAACTACGATCACTTCACCTACGACGCGCCAAGTGGTTTACCCCGGGTGAGGACGGACCTGCGCAAGTACCTGACGACCTCGGATGTCACCATGCCGACGTTCCAACTCAATCACGCTGAACGGCTGGATAAAGACCTGTATGGCATGGTCTATGGCGGCTACCTGGAGTCGATGTTTGCCGGCGTTGGCGGTGAGGTACTGTTTCGTCCAATGGGGCAGCGCTGGTCTGTCGGCGCGGACCTGAACTTCGTGCGTCAGCGCGAGTTTGACCAAGGCTTCGGCCTGCGGGATTACTCGACCGTCACGGGCCACATCACCGGTTATACCGACTTGCCTTTCGAGGCTCAGGCGGCTGTCAGTGTCGGTCGTTACCTGGCGCGGGATTGGGGCGCTACGGTCGATCTGTCACGGGAGTTCGCCAATGGTGTGCGATTCGGGGCCTGGGCCACGTTGACCACCGCAACGAGTGAGGAATACGGCGAGGGCAGTTTCGACAAGGGCATTTACATCTCCATACCGTTCGACGAAATGATGAGTATGTCGACGATGCGTCGCGCCAATATCGTCTGGTCCCCACTGACCCGGGACGGTGGTGCACGGCTCAATCGCAGTTACTCGTTGCACGCCATGACCGATAGCCGTGACACCGATCTGTTCTACCGCAACTTTGACAAGATCACTGAGTGACTGCGGGCGATCTACAGGGCAATCAGCGCTGTAGATCGCACCCGGATCAACCGCAAGATGTGGCGCAGAGTTCTCTGCGCTATCTCCCTCCAAGACACCAATGCAACACTGAGCCCGGGAATCCCTGAGGTGGTTGGTCGTACTTGAGTGGCCATCAGAGAGCCCAATCGGCGCCCACGAAAAAGGGGACTTGCGTCCCCTTGTCGAGCTTGCCTGTGTCCAACTACCAAGCCATCAGTAAATATCTTTAGACAGCAGGGTGAAGGGCGTCTTCACCAGGATCTTCAGGTCCAGCCACAACGACCAATTGTTGATGTACTTGAGGTCGATCTCGACGCGTTTCTGCATCTTGTCGAGGGTGTCGGTCTCGCCGCGGCAACCGTTGATTTGAGCCAGCCCGGTAATCCCCGGTTTGATTCGGTGGCGCGCCATGTAGGCGAGAATTTTCCCTGAGTAGTAATCATTGTGTGCAACGGCGTGCGGACGTGGTCCGACAAGCGCCATTTGGCCTTGCAATACATTGAACAGTTGCGGCAGTTCATCGATCGAGGTGCGGCGGATAAAACGTCCCACTGAAGTAATCCGTGAATCGTTACGACTGGCTTGCTTTACTTCATGATCATCGTGCACGCGCATCGAGCGAAACTTCCAGACCTGGATCACCTTGCCGTTCCAGCCGTGACGGTCCTGCTTGAAGAACACCGGGCCAGGCGAGTTGAGTTTCACGGCCAAGGCAATGAGCAACAGTAGTGGGCTCAGCAGAACAATGGCCAAGAGCGCAACGCCCTTTTCCAGCAGGCTTTTACTCAATGCAGCGGTGGGCTGGCTGGTCAACGGGCTTTCATTCAAGTAAATCGCCGGCAAGCCGTCCACGATACTCACAGAATGATTAAGCAGTGTCAGGCTATTCAAGTCCGGCACCCAGACCACGTCTACGTTAGCTCCCAGCAAATCGATATACATGGCCTCGATTTTTGCCGCTTCACTCAGGGGCAGCGTAATGTACAAGCGTCGGATGTCATGGACTTTGATCAATTCCAGCAGTTGCTCCTGCGGACCCACAATACGCGGTGAACCCATTCCCGGCGGGAGCGAGGTATCCGTGCTGACCAGTCCCACGAGTGGGGAGTGTTCCAGGCTACGAAGGTTCCTGGCCAGTCCCAGCGCCAGCTCGCCAGTACCCACGATCAGGGTCTTATGCTCGCGTTGTAGTGACCTTCGATAGTATTGCGAGAATCCGTGCAGTGGGACGTACAGCAGGGCTTGCCCGATGTAGCCGCATGCGGCCCATATCAGGATAAGTTGACGAGAAAACAATTCGTCAGCCTTACAGATAAACGCCACACAGGCTAACGCGGCCAAGGTCATTGACCACCCCATCAGCAATCGTCCCAAGCCTGTCAGGTAGTTATCCTTTTTTGCATAGACACCACACCACGAATAGGCGGGAACCGAGGCAAGCACAGTAAGAATTGCGCACACTCGATAATAAAACTCTACCGTTCCGGTCTTGTAATAAACCAATGAAAATAACAGGGCAATAACAAAGCCCTGACCCAGTGCCCATTGTCCCCAGAAGGTCAATCCTTTGAGGTGGGTATTTCGATTGATACGAAGATTGTTAACCATGCGATATCCCCAAAATACGTCCATTTGCGCGTCGACAGACAACAGCCAAAGTTGATGAAACAGGCGTTATTATTTTTATAAGTTGGCAAAACATTGACGACCGAAACGCCACTGTGCGGCGTACTCGTCAGTGAATAGGTTAAATTATTGGGGAGAGGGCTGTCTGACGACTTCTAACGAGTAGTTAGTTTCTGCGTCCATTAGCCTGGACGGTAAAGTGTTAGAAATAGTCGATAATGTGCGGAGGGCGGCGGAGTATTACTAGAGGAGTTTGTTTTGGCGCCAACGAGGGACTAGTGTGCTTTTTATTTTTGTAATGCACGATCAGTCTGGTTGTTATGTTTGCTCAGTTGAGGCCTTTTCCTCGAATGATTTTTTGTATAAGGCAGTAGCCGCGGTTCCTGACCGCGCGGAAAAGACGCTCGCCATTGCTGGCATTTTTAAACTTTTCCTGTAATCGGCTAAGGCACATTTCGAGACCTCGATAATATTCGGGCTCTCTGCCAATGCTCCGAATAAGATCATCCTTGCTGACCACGCGATCGTCATGGTGCAACATTCTTTTGACCAGTGTGGCCTCCAGGCCCGTCAAGACAATCTCGATGTCATCTTTGATTAAGGCGCCGTTGCCATTGCTCAGTCGCCAGGCATCTGCATAGGGGGTGTGCGGTTTGGCCGTTTTGGAGAGGGTGTCTCTGGTTTCAACTGCAAGTGAATGGATGTTGTCAAACCGAGAATCGGAATGAGCCACTAGCCATTCGGATTCAAACATCGAAAGTATGCGTTGCGTATCGTGTTTAATAACAGGTGGGACAATGTTGTCCAAGTGAGGGGGAATGAATTCCATGAGTTTAGGGGCGGAAGAGGGCATGACAACACCTTCGACAAACATTTTTGCCTGTGACGTGCCAAATGAGTTGTATCGCTCGCTTGACAGTAATTCCTCAAGCTCAAGTTGTAATGCCGGGCTATGAGTAACTACGACAAAATATTTTCTGGGGAGGGGGGTGCGGCTTTCCATGTCTTCTCTCCTGAAGTGCACTCTCGGTTTTAATTTAAAAGTATGTCGGCGGGGGAGTAGTGGCTCCCTTGGAAGTAATCAAAGGGCAGTGCACGGGCCAATATATGGCTGGCGGCATGCTCGACTCTGTCAGCTATAAAGACGACTTTTGTAGTGTGAGTCAGCATGGTCATACGTTCATGCAGTCGATTGAATAACTCGGGGTTGCCAGTCAGTTTAAGGCCAGAGTCTAGGGTTGAAAGGGAGATTTTTATATAGTCGAATAGATTCAGGGTTGTAAAGATTTCGATACTTTCGTCGTGGATGTTATAGCCATCGAAAGCGATTTCTATGCCGTGATCTTTCAACAGATATACGTTGTTGAGGATTTTCTTTTTGTCGGTGAAGCTGATCGCCGAAAGAGGCAGCTCATTGAGAGCGATAGCCAATGTCTGACCGAAATTGCGCAGCGCATCGTTGCACTGTATCAACTCTTCGGTGAGGGCCGCACTGGTGAGATCTGATTGTGCTACGCATACAAAACGTCGGCTTAAGTACTTGTTTTCGCTAGTGGCATTTTGATCTTTTAGCGAGAAGGCAATCAGTCGAGTATGCATGAGTACTTCACTGTAGATGCCACTCATCTGATGCAGCGGTGGCGTACAGGATGCACGAGTAGGCGAAACCTGATGTATTCTGATCTCACTGCCAAATGGGCAGTCATCGCGAGCGAGGATCAGTTGTCGAGACAAGTAATGACTTGCACGATTGACGTGAGACACGCTTCCCGTTGCGTTCATACAGCAGTAACTCCCTTGCACATTAATCATCAGGCGGTCGAGATCAGACCCCTGATTAAACGATATCCATGACCACGAATACTTTGAATAGCGTTCGTGCCATACAGGCCTTTTATTTTTCCGCGAAGGCGGCTAATGGACTTTTCCAAGGCCCTTGGATCATAAAAAGTTATATTGAGGCCCATGATTATGGCGATTTCATCATGACTCAATATTTGGTTTTTAGTTTCGGAGAATGCTTCAAGAATCTTCATTTCAGAAAACGAAACATCTAGTTTTTTACAGTCGCCGATCAGACACATGCGAGTCGGATCCAGGAGTAGATTATGCTGCTTTTTCCATTCGGCGCTATTAAAAAACTCGGAAATCACGTCCGGGTTTTCCTCAGTTACAGTGTCAAATTTAATGCAGTGATCGGCTCCGGCAAGATAATATTTCATCTTGTTGAAGGTGCCTTTTCCGGTGGTGGCTACTACAATAATAAGTGCATGGTTACCGGCGCGAATGTTTTCAACCAGGGTGAGGCTTTCAGCAAACGCCTGAGGGCTGTCAGTGACAATAAAAACTGCGCGATACGAGTGGAGGTCCTTGTTTTGTTTGAAGGGGTTGCTGTAGCACATCGTATCAACGGATATATCATCGGTGACGTGGTGTACTACTAAAGTCTTAAAGCTCTCCACTAACGTATGGGTCCGTCCGATGGTGAGAATACCGGTCATTTCCTTTGTATGGTTGTGACGGGTAGTCGTTATTTTCCTTGTAAGCATCATGCTTTGACTCGGCTGGGTGCTGACATTTGAATGTTAAAGCACCAATTCTCATTTGTGACTGACAATTGGTAACATTTCATTGGTTTTCCTAGCGGACGGCATAGTTTTTTTWAACATTGCTGGTGAGGAGGACGTGAATCTTTGCGCTCGTGTGTGAGAGGTGACGATTGAGGCGAGAGTGTCATTGTGCCATCTTTTGCTGTGATGTCCTGCATTTTCAGATCGATTCGCTATGGGGTCGGGTAATGCTGCTGTTACTTGGATTGTTGTTGGGGTGCTATGAATTACCATTGCGTGATTGCTTAATTGGTTAGTTTGAGTTTTTCTACAGTCATGATCTATCCATTTTGTGCCGATACATAACATCGAGTATGTTATTTGTGGCGCTGGACAATTATTAACATTGGGTTTTAATTTTGGAGTGGATGCGGTTTACTTTCTCCTTGGCGATACATTAAAAAGCACGTCAGTGTGTGCTTTTGACGATGAGGGGGAACAATGGATTTTTTGACTACCGTAAAGGTATTGATTTTAGGGGTGGTCGAAGGGCTGACGGAGTTTTTGCCCATATCAAGTACTGGGCACCAAATTATTGTTGCAGACTTGCTCGATTTTGACGRCGAACGAGCGATGGCTTTCAATATCATTATTCAACTGGGCGCCATACTCGCGGTCGTCTGGGAGTTTCGTCGCAAGATCCTCGAGATCATCACAGGCTTGCCGACTCAACGTAATGCACAACGTTTTACTTTGAACTTATTGATCGGTTTTCTACCGGCCGTTGTCCTGGGCGTGTTGTTCGCCGATAAGATCCATGAATATCTGTTTAATCCAATCACCGTGGCGGTGGCATTGGTAGTGGGCGGCATCATCATGTTGTGGGCTGAGCGACGAGAACATGTGGTGTATGTCGATCACGTTGATGATATGCGCTGGACCGACGCCCTTAAAGTCGGCTTCGCCCAATGCCTGGCGATGATCCCGGGCACCTCACGTTCTGGATCGACCATTATTGGCGGACTGCTGTTTGGGCTGTCACGCAAGGCCGCAACCGAGTTTTCGTTCTTCCTGGCAATGCCAACCATGGTCGGTGCCGCGGTCTACTCAGGCTACAAATATCGGGAACTGTTCCAGGCCGGCGACCTGCCGGTGTTTGCCTTGGGTTTCGTGACCGCGTTCTTTTTCGCCATGATTGCTGTGCGCGGCTTGCTCAAGTTCATCGCCAGCCACAGTTACGCTGTATTTGCCTGGTACCGGATCGCATTCGGTTTGTTGATTCTGGCAACGTGGGTATTCGGTTGGGTTAACTGGACTGAAGCGGCAGCACTCTGATACGTGCACCAGGCTGAAGACATACAGCCTGGTTTTCGTAAATCCAGACGGCTAACCGTTAACGTCCCTCAAGTAACTCCGCTGCTTGATCCAGCAACGCCAAAGGCTCTTTGGCCTTGTGAATATCCACCGACAACAGCTGCCGAAACTTGCGCGCCCCCGCAAACCCGGTGCCCAGCCCCAGCACATGCCGAGTGATGTGGTGCATCGAACCGCCCGCATCAATGTGCGCCGCTATATAAGGCCGCAACTGCGCCAGCGCCTCGGCCCGAGTGATCACCGGTGCCGTACTGCCAAACAGTTGCTGATCCACTTCAGCCATCACATAAGGATTGTGATAAGCCTCGCGGCCCAGCATCACGCCGTCGAACGTTTGCAAATGTTCATGGCAGGCTTCCAGCGACTTGATCCCGCCGTTGAGAATAATCTCCAGGTCCGGAAAATCCTTCTTCAACTGCGCTGCCACGTCATAACGCAGGGGCGGAATGTCGCGATTCTCCTTCGGCGACAACCCCTCCAAAATCGCAATTCGCGCATGCACGGTAAAACTCGTGCACCCGGCATCCCGCACTGTGCCGACGAAATCACACAGTTGCTCGTAACTGTCCCGCCCATTGATACCGATGCGGTGCTTCACCGTCACCGGAATCGACACCGCATCACGCATCGCCTTCACACAATCAGCCACTAACTGCGGATGCCCCATGAGCACCGCGCCGATCATATTGTTCTGCACCCGATCACTCGGGCAGCCGACATTCAGATTCACCTCGTCGTAACCGTGCTCCTGTGCCATGCGGGCGCAGGCGGCAAGGTCCAACGGGACACTGCCGCCGAGTTGCAGGGCGAGCGGGTGCTCGGCTTCGTTGTGACGCAGGAAGCGATCGTGATCACCGTTGAGCAGCGCGCCGGTGGTGACCATTTCGGTGTAGAGCAGGGCGTTTTTCGACAATAGGCGTAGGAAAAAACGGCAATGGCGGTCAGTCCAATCCATCATCGGGGCGACGGAGAAGCGGCGGGAAAGTGGGGCGGGTGTGGCGGTGATTGGGGGCATTGGCGGTCTGGAATCGGTGGGGCGAAAGACGGGAGTTTATCAGGAATGGATCTGTTGGGTTGAGGCGAGTCCTGCGGCTATATCTCCGGCTGCCATTGGCAAATCTACTGAAGGTAATGGGCGAGACAGCATTTACGCGGACTGATAGCATATGGCTACTAACTACAAAGCCGTTCGAGGAAGGATCCCATGTTGAAGAAAATTGCGTCATTTGCTTTAGTCACCGCCATCATTTTTCTATTTGCGCAAGGCGCAGCTGCCGAAGACAAGCTCTTCAAGAATTACGTCTATCAATCCCCCCTCGCGAACTACACCGAAGCCACTGGTTACTACGACTGCTCCGAAGATGTCGGCGGGACGGCAAGGTGCATCGACGACGTCGATTTCCTGGAAGAGAAATTCACCGTRGCGTTGGTGTTCTCGGGAGACAAGCTGATCATGGTGTCGTTGATCAGCCCGTTCGATCAGGATTTGTATGGCAAAGCCATCGCAGGGCTTTCCAAGACATTCACGTTGGTTTCCATGACCGATGATAAGTCGATGCTGGACGTGGTCGAAGTTGCGAAAAAAGTGAGTAGCAAAGACGAGTTGACAGCGAAGTTAACTAACTTCGAACAGGTCGCGCTGACCTCCGGGAGTCTGACCTATACGTTTTTGGAAGGTGTGAGTGCCAAAGGACAGTCGAATGCGGTTGGCGCGTTGAACGCATCGCCTGAGAATACGAGATCTGCTGAGTTGGTGCTTGCGGGAGAGGGGGCTGACGCGGGGGTGTTGATTCGGTTTTCGTTTCCGCGGTTAGAGGCGAATAAGATTATTCAGGCGGCTAAGAAGCCTGTTGAGGCTTTCTAATTTTTTCCAGCCCTGAAATATTGTTACACCTATTTCAGGGCTGAACACTAGGCATGTACGCAGCTCAAAAAAACCAACTGCGATCATCCTCCAGTTCCTGGCGACATTGCTTGAGCTGCGAGCTGTAGTTCTGTGATTGTTGTTCTACTTTTCGCGCTACCTGCATTAGCCAGGGCTTGCTGAGATAGGTGCCGTTGCGATATCCCCCGCGTCCTTCGTGGTACGCCAGATACTGGTTATAGGTATCCCATTTGGAGATCCCGAGTTGGCGCTGAGTGCCGGTGGTGTACCAGCCGATGAACATGATTGCGTCATCAAAGTTGTCGCGCGAACCGCCATTGCCGGTGCCGTCTTTGTACTCGCCCCACACGGGGTCTTGCGCTTGCGCATAGCCGTAGGCGGAGCTGACTCGACCCCAAGGGATGACCCACAGCAGGTAGTCGCGAGGGGGGAGCGCATCGGCAACAAAACTGCTTTCCTGCTTCATGATTGCCATCGCCACATGTTGAGGCGTGCCCCACTTTTCCTGCATCTCCAGCGAGTTTTCGTACCAGTCAGGGTATTCACGATAAATATTGCAGAGGTTGTTTTGGTCCTTTGGTGGCGACGTTGTGCAGCCCGTCAAGATCAGCAGCATCAATACAGGTATCCATGTTCGCCATTGCTTCATTCATCGTGTCTCGGAAAAGAGTAAGGGTGACGTCAGCCCAAATAAGTCGCACGTGGCCCGCATGGGCCAAAGCACCGACGGCAACGTGTGATGTCATCTGGCTGGACGAGGTCACCCGTTGGCGAGGCTGCTTTGTAACGTTCTGCTACCGTTGAACGACCCTTTTTCACCTCCCGGGCCGCCGAAGCTGAACCAATGCTGTCGGCGCGCAAAGTTTCATGATGCCCGGCGAAATGGCAGTCTAGGATGACCACTTAAGGTCGTATCACCGCGCTTGCATCCCATCCCATAGAGGGAACTGAAAATGATCTCGAAACTGTTCAAAGTCGTGCTGATCGGTGGTGCGTTGCTGTTGAGCGCCTGTTCGGGTGTGAGCACCCAGAGCAATTATTCGGAAGAATCCGTGCCCTCTGCCGGCTTTGGCCCGGGACCCACCAACAATCCCGGTAAGATGAATTTCCATGGCAGTGCGCTCGGCAACAGCTTTGGCGAGTACAGTTCGGGGTTGTTGCACGATGATTGATTAACGGCGGAAGTGTTTCCGCCGTTTTGCGTTTTACTTGAGGGCTGGCGACTGCTGCGCAGTCGGACGCAGGCTTCGCCAGCTGCTACAGGGGGGGCGTGGCAGGTTGCGGGTTATTTAGCTTCGGGCGTTGCTATCCATTGTCCCAGGACTTTCTGGTAGTTGCCCGTCACCTTGGCCAGGTGCAGCCACTGATCGACATACAACTTCCAGGTGATGTCGTCGCGCGGCAGCAGGTAGGCCTTTTCCCCATACTGCATAAACCGGCTCGGGTTAACCGCGCACAAACCGGGTTTGAGTTTCTGCTGGTAAAGCGCTTCCGACGCATCGGTAATCATCACGTCCGCCTTCTTGTCCAGTAGCTCCTGGAAGATGCTCACGTTGTCGTGAAGGCTCAATTGCGCCTTGGGCAAGAAGGCGTGAACAAAGGCTTCGTTAGTGCCACCGGCCGGTTCAACCAGACGAACTGAAGGCTGGTTGATTTGCTCGACGGTCTGGTACAGCGACTGATCTTCGCAGCGCACCAGCGGGATCTTGCCGTCGACGTCCAGTGTGGTGCTGAAGAAGGCTTTTTTCTGACGCTCCAGGGTGACCGAGATCCCGCCCATGCCGATGTCGCATTTGCCCGCCAGCAAGTCGGGCATCAGGGTTTTCCAAGTGATCTGCACCCATTCAACCTTGACGCCCAGGCTGTCCGCCAGTGAACGAGCCATGGCAATGTCGATGCCTGAGTATTCGCCGGTCTCGGCTTTGTAGGTGTAGGGTTTGTAGTCGCCTGTCGTACAAACCCGTAGTTGGCCTTGTTGAATGACGCTGTCCAGGTGCGAAGGTTCTGCCTGAACGCCAAACGATAGAGCGAGTAAGCCCCCGAGCATGATTGTGCTGCTTATGTGTTTCATTGTTGTCCGGCTTCCATGATGGATTTGGGACTCAGAGTAGAACTTGATTTGCTAAAGATTGCTCGTCTCTACTTCAGGGCTCAACGTCCCCAGCCACGCTACCAATCCCAAAATCAACACGGCTGCTGCCAATTCCAGGATCACGCTGCGCCGCAACGCCTTCGCCGCGACTCGATACTGCCCGTCCCGCAACGACTGCTCCAAAAAAGGCCCCAAGTGAAACCGGTTCAAGGCAGCAAGCACTAGCATCCCGGCAAACAGTGCCACTTTGATAAACAGCAAAATCCCGTAAGTACTGAGTAAAACGTCATCCAGTTTGGGGCCGACGATGAACAGGTAATTCACGACTCCCGTCACCGAAATGACGACGACGATCAGCGCACCCACCGTTTCAAATCGTGCAACCGCACGAGCCAGCAGCCTGACGGGCTCTTGCGATTGCAGCGCATTGATCTGCGCCATCATCGCAAATACCACGAGCGCGCCAAGCCAGGCACCTGCCGCCAACAAATGAAGGATGTCGCTGGTGAAATGCCAAATGCGCCGGCTGCCTTCGTCCATTGCTCCGTGTCCGCTCCAGGCCAGGGAAGCGAGGGCGATGCCGCCGGCAATAGAGGCAATCAGCAAGCTCAAGTCGGGCGCGCGAGTGTTGAGCGCCATGGCTAGACCGCAGACAGCCAGCGCAACGATTCGCGCCACCCAGGCCAACCCGACGTCCGTCTCCAGCACCATCATCTCGATGTGCGGGCGCAATTGGGTAAAGTCCGTTTCACCGCTCATGGCGCTCGCCATCACCACCATGCTCGCGACAGACAGCAACACACCCAGCATCGCCGCCCCCGCAAGCATCGACCGAAACGGCAACACCACCCCGGACAACCGTTCCCGTCCGTTCAGGCTGTACAACCCGAATGCCGCTATGCCAAACAACAACATCAAGTCCAGATACAACACAAACCGCAGGGCAACGCTGAACGACTCGCTCATCAATCACTTCACTTTGAACGAAACGTTGCCGGTTATCGGATGCGTGTCCGAAGACACCGCGCGCCATTCGACGTTGTAGCTGCCCGTGGGCAGTGGCGAGAGCGGGGTGATGAGCATGGTTTTCGGGTCGCTGCCAGCGGCGACTTTGGCTTTCATCGGCATCGGTGAGTGGGCCATGCCGGGCATTTCGGTCATGACCAGTTTTGCGCCGGAGAATTGGGTCATGAGGTTTTCGGAGAAGTGCAGTTCGATGGTGTTCGGCGACGTACCGTCGGCACCTTCAGCGGGGGTGGAGGAGAGCAGTTTCGGGTGCGCTTGAGCGAGTGTGCTCATCAGCAGTCCGAGGGTGATAGCGGTGATTTTGATGGTGCGCATGCAAGGCCTCTTTAAGCGGTTGTTTTTTTGATTTTGATTTTGATTTGATGCATTCAGAACCACAGTCGAACGCCGAGGACGAGGCGCGTTTCACTGCGATCTTCGCCTTCATCAGCGGCGTAATCGGCGGTTTTGCCGTACGTGCGGTTCCAGGTCACACCGATGTAAGGCGCGAACTCTCGGCGGATTTCGTAACGCAGGCGCAGGCCGGCTTCGGTGTTGGACAGGCCGGAGCCGATGCCGCGTTGTGGGTCGTTTTTGCCATAGGCATTCAGTTCGGCCGTCGGCTGCAAGATGAGCCGGTTGGTCAGCAGAATGTCGTAGTCGCCTTCCAGCCTCGCGCCGGTTTGACCTGCTTCGCCAATGAACGCAGTGGCCTCGGCTTCGAAGTTGTACAGCGCCATGCCTTGTACGCCGAATGCCGCCCAGGTTTGCGGGGCACCGGGTTTGAAGTCCTGGCGAACGCCGCTCACCACGTCCCACCAGGGGGAAATCGCGTGGCCCCACAGGGCCTGGATTTCGGCGTCTTCGGTCTTGCCGTTGCTGCGCTCGCCTTCGGAGCGCAACCACAGGCGATCGATGTCGCCGCCGACCCAGCCGGAGAGATCCCACGCGAGCGTGCTGGCGTCGTCGGCGTCCTGCCATTCGAGTTTGTCGGCAAGGAAGTAATAGTTGAGCGCGCTGTCATGCACATTGTGGCCGCCGGGGCTGACGAACACGGCGGCACGGTCGGCGTCGGTCAGCACCGGGATCGGCGTGCGACTTTCGGTCGGCGCGGCGGGCTGCATCTGGAAGTCGTCCATGCTTTGCATCTGGCTGGGGTCCATGCCGGTCATTTGGCTGTGGTCCATGCCCTGCATGTCGGGGGTGGCGGCCATGGCCGATGAGAACGGCAGGCCCGCAGTCATGAGTGCGAAAGAAATCGGGATAAGTCTGGTCATGAGCGCCTCATTCTTCCACGCGAACTTCACGGAACATGCCCATTTCCATGTGGTACAGGAGATGACAGTGATAGGCCCAACGACCAAGCGCATCGGCGGTCACCCGGTAGCTGCGCCTGGAACCCGGTGGCATGTCGATCGTGTGTTTGCGCACCATGAACTGGCCGTTCTCGTCTTCCAGATCACTCCACATGCCGTGCAGGTGGATGGGGTGGGTCATCATCGTGTCGTTGACCAGCACCACTCGAACCCGCTCGCCGTACTTGAGGCGCAGCGGTTCGGCATCGGAAAATTTCACGCCGTTGAACGACCAGGCGAACTTCTCCATGTGGCCGGTGAGGTGCAGCTCAAGGGTGCGACCGGGCTCGCGGCCATCCGGGTCTTCGAAAGTGCTGCGCAGGTCGGAATAGGTGAGGACTCGTCGCCCGTTGTTGCGCAGGCCCAATCCCGGGTCGTCGAGTTTTGGCGACGTGGTCATGGCTTGCATGTCCACCAGCGGGTTGTCTTTTTCCGTGTCTGGATGAGATTGCATGCCCGGCATCGCCATGCTGCTGTGATCCATGCCCGCCATATCCCCCATGCTGCCGTGGTCCATCCCGCCCATGCCCATGTCATCCATGGTCACCAGCGGGCGAGGGTCCAGCACAGGGATTGGTGCGGATAACCCGGCCTTCGCGGTCAGCGTGCCGCGCGCATAACCGGTGCGATCCATTGACTGGGCGAAGAGGGTGTAGGCCTCGTGTGTCGGCTCGATGATCACATCGAACGTCTCCGCCACCGCGATACGAAACTCGTCGACGCTCACCGGTTTGACGTGCAATCCATCTGCTGCCACCACGGTCATTTTCAGGCCGGGAATGCGCACGTCGAAGTAGGTCATGGCGGAACCGTTGATGAAGCGCAGGCGCAGTTTTTCACCAGGCCGGAACACACCGGTCCAGTTCATGTCCGGCGCCTGGCCGTTCATCAAATAGGTATAAGTGGCGCCGCTGACGTCGGCCAGGTCGGTGGGGTTCATCTTCATCTCGGCCCACATCTTTCGATCCACGACCGTTGCGCCCCAACCTTTCTCGCCGACGTCGTGGATGAAATCCCCCACGGTGGGTTTGTTGTAGTTGTAGTAGTCGGACTGTTTTTTCAGCTTCTTCATCAGACCGGCCGCGTCTTCGTCGGTCCAGTCGGTCAGCATCACCACGTAATCGCGGTCGTACTGGAAGGGTTCCGGCTCTTTGGCGTCGATCACCAACGGGCCGTAGACGCCGGACTGTTCCTGAAGGCCAGAATGGCTGTGGTACCAGTAAGTACCGTTTTGCCGAACCTTGAATTGGTAGACGTACATTCCGCCGGGTTCGATGCCGTGGAAGCTCAACCCCGGCACGCCGTCCATGTTGGCCGGCAGCAAAATGCCGTGCCAGTGAATGGAGGTGTCGTCCTTGAGTGCGTTGCGCACCCGCAAGGTGACGGTGTCGCCTTCACGCCAGCGCAGCAACGGGCCGGGAATGCCGCCGTTGATGGTCATGGCGGTGCGCGGGTTGCCGGTGATGTTGACTGGAGTTTCGCCGATCAACAGGTCGAAATCGGTACCCGCCAGGACCTGAGTTTCGCCGGGGCTGGTGACCGCCCAGACAGGCGTGTGCCATAAACCGAGGCCGCCGAGCAACCCGCCGGCGGCCAGTCCCTTCACGAAGGTGCGTCTTGAAGTAGTGGAATGCATGCCGTTGTTCCCGGTCCGTCAACGTGTAGTTGACGCCGAGACTAACGAGCGCAGCCTTTCAGAAAACTGAGGCGGGGATTACAGATTTGACAGGTTCGCGGGATATTGCTGGCGATGCCTATCGATTATCGAGTGGGGCAATGAGGCGTATGCCCGTGGTTCTGGAGTCAAGTCTCACGACTGCTGAGCGTTTTTGAGATGAACCACGCATCTCCCCCACCGGCTTTAAGTGACACGGAGTAGTTCACGGCGTTCTAGGGCGATACATCATGATGTCAGCTCACTCCGGTCGAGGTGATGCATAGGTGTTAATTCGACATCTGCGCGATCAATTCATTTGCCGCTATCACGGCGACGCTCAACTGGCCTGTAGACATTGCTAGATAAAATGCTCCGCCTAAAGCGATAGCTTTACTCGCGATAGTAATGGCGTCTTTAATGTCTTCTATGGTCTGGGCGGCTTTTTTCATGCCTTTGGTGCATTTTTGTAGAGTTTCTATATCTTCGTGTGTAGCGCTCAACGCTAATAACGCGGATTGGGCGTTCAGGTCGCTGGAGAGGTTAAATAAAGTCCACTGTTTGTCCTCCAGATCTTTACGCTCATCGTCGGACAGAGTCTTCCAGTGGTCAAATCTGTAGTTTCCCAAGCCCGTAGATAAATCATGATATGCCCGGCTCAAAGCGAGAATATTTTCTGAAGATATAGTAATGCTCATTGTGAAGACCTCTATTTTTCAGTATAGGCTGCCTTAACCTGGTTAATGGCTGGTTTGACATCGCTAATAAAGGATCTGACCGATGCATAAACCTCATCGCCGGTAATATGTTCTGCATCTTTTTTTAATTTTGCATGTGTTGAGCCGATTTTT
This sequence comes from Pseudomonas sp. P1_F1_2, assembly GCF_056405815.1. Classification (NCBI taxonomy): domain Bacteria; kingdom Pseudomonadati; phylum Pseudomonadota; class Gammaproteobacteria; order Pseudomonadales; family Pseudomonadaceae; genus Pseudomonas; species Pseudomonas sp. P1_F1_2. The sequence continues at coordinate 41,918 of NZ_JBFUBK010000031.1, forward strand.
CTGATGCTGTCTGCCAAAGCAGTGGCGGCAGATTGTTTTTTCTCCAGATTCTCTCTCTCCTGCCATTTGCTTGTCGCAAAGGCGTCCCACGCTAAGGGGTGAGCATCACGCTCAACTATTTCTACTTTACGATAGCTGTCACTCCAAGCATCAATTTCTAGAGAAATTGCAAAGGAGTAATTTTGCTCAATGACTGATGCCAATGTGTCGGAAACCGAAACTACTGCATCGTTACTTTCTGATATGTATTTTACAATTTGCTTCTGTCGATAGGCGTTAGTCGTCGCTGATGCAATTTTTGCTGAAAGAGTTTTGATTGCGTCAACTTTTTCCGGAGAGGCGCCCTTGATTTTTTTTAGTTCGGATGCGACTTCGTTAAGATTGTCGTCATAGCTAACGAGCTCGTCAGAGGCAAGAGCGCCGAGCGAGTCGCTATAAGCGGCCAGTACTTCTGCGATCTCGGAAATCGCATTTGAAGTGGCTCTTTCGCTTTGGCAATTGCTGGCATGGCTATAGGGTTTGTAATTGTTGGCCCTCATGCAGGAATCAAAGTAGTCTTGTGCAATTGGCCTGGTGCTTTCTACAGTTAATTTTGAATAGGAGGCGTAGTTTTTGACCGAGTCCAATGATACGCAGCCAGAAGTTGGCGATATGAGGGCAGGTAGTATTAACAAGCCTGTTTTCATAAGCGTACCTCCAAGTTGTATGCGCGCATAACAGCCCGTGACTTTAGGTTAAGTAAAGACCGGGTTGTTGACTGTGATCACCTTCTGTGACTTCTGTTCGTGATGGAAGCGTAGAACAAAAACGGCTTAAATGTGCTATCCGTCCTCATACGCTAGTACCGTTCGGTGTTTTCTTCCACGGAGTAGCCACAAATGTTTGTTTCTGCGTGAAGCACAGAATTAATTCTTGTGGGACCGATATCACTTTGTGTGATATCGGGGGGAGGGCGGTGATGAAAGGCTGCCCTTTGTTGTCAGCCTTTATTTGGCTTGAATGCCGAAGCAACCGTGCCGCTACCGCAATTGATATAAGAAGACGACTTCAACCAGCGCTGATCCGGATAGTAGGAGAACAACAGTTGCCCATCCTTCATCGAATCAATCAGCCGATGCGCAATCGCCGGCCGAACGGCCGGGCAACCGAGGCTTCTGCCAATCCGGCCATTCACACGGGCCAGCATCGGGCTGACATAGGGGGCGCCATGAATCACGATCGCCCGGTCGTACGCGTTGTCGTTGAAACCCGGCTCCAGGCCTTCCATGCGCAGCGAGTAGCCATTTTGGCCGACATAACTTGACTGTGTACGGTACAAGCCGAGACTGGTGGCGAAGCTTTCGTTTTGATTGGAGAAGTTAACGGCCATGTTCTCGCCGCTGTTTCGACCGTGTGCTACCAGTTCATGGAACAGCAGTTTGCGTTTTTTCAGGTCAAAGACCCACAAACGTTGTTCAGTCGAAGGCAAGGAATAGTCGATAATGGCGAGCCTTTGGACGGGGGCTCTGCCTTGAGCGATGCTGCATTTTGAAGCGCGGACGGCCAGGTCAATGACCTTGGCGTCGGCGCTCGGCGCTGCTTTGACGAGGGCGGCGGCAAGCGAATCGGCGTAGGCTGACGGTACGGACATTGCAGTCAGTAACAGGGCCGCGAATGGAAGGCCAAAACGTAGTAGCGCCATATAGATGTCTCATCATGTTAAGTTCGAGTCTAGCAGTGCATGGGAAGCTAGCGATTGAATGCGGGAGATTAAGGATTATCTATGGTGCAATTAACAAGGTTATTCGTCATAAGCCGCATACTTTTTATGGGCTTTCTGATAAGTGGTGCAGCGATTGCTGAAACTTCGCCGATTGAGTCGGCAATTGCGCCGAGCACCGTTATGGACGCCGCAGCGGACGACATCGTCGCTCAAACGATTCAGGCCTCGCTCGCCCCTCTGAAAACCGCCTTCCCGCCCTTGCTCACCTCCAAGCGCCATCGGCGGGTGGATGTCAGTCGTCTGGTGATGGATTTTTACACCCATCGCGCCTATCGCGCGGCGTGGACGAATGACAGCGATGTCGCGCAGTTGATCAAAAGCCTGAACGACACGCAGGCCGACGGCTTGAACCCGGCGGATTTCCATATCGATGAAATTGTCCGTACGCAGCCCTCAGTACAAACCTTGACGGTCACACCTGAGCAGCGGGCAGCGTTTGATATCGCCACCACCCACACCTTTATTGCTGCGCTGCTGCAATTGCGGCGCGGCAAAGTCGATCCGTCGCGGCTCGATAATCACTGGAATTTTGACGGCAATGGCGTCGATCCCCGTGAGGACGTCAATGCCTTCTTCATCGCACTCGACCATCACGACGTGGCGAGCGCTTTTGCCCAGGCGCCACCGCAAGCAGCGGTCTACGTTGGTTTGCGCCAGGCGCTTGCGCAATTGCGCGGGATTCGGGACCGGGGCGGCTGGCCGAAAGTAGCTGTAGACCATTCGCTCAAACCCGGCATGGACGAACCTGCTGTCGCCCAACTGCGCGCGAGAATGGTCGCGGCAGGCTTTCTCGATCCGCGATTGATCCGCGGCACGAAGTACGACGGCGCCGTCACCGCAGCGGTGAAGAAGTATCAGACCGAGCAATACCTGGGTGCAGATGGCGTGGCGGGGGCGACGACGCTGGCGGCGCTGAATGTGCCCGTTGATGCGCGCATCGACCAGGTGCGGGTGAACCTGGAACGGGCGCGCTGGCTGCTTTATAAACTTCAGGGCACGTTCGTTATTGTCGATATCGCCGGCTACAAGGTGGCGATGTACCGCGATGGCAAGCCGATCTGGCGTTCCCGGGTACAGGTCGGTAAAGCGGCGCGCAATACACCGATTTTCCAGGCGCAGATCACCTACATCACGTTTAACCCGACCTGGACCGTGCCGCCTACGATCCTCAAGGAAGACGTGCTGCCAAAAATTCAGGCCAATCCCGGTTACCTGGCCGCCAACCGGATGCGAGTACTGGATCGCGAGGGCAATGTGCTCGACCCGTCTTCCGTCGACTGGAGCAACGCACGCGGGCTCACCCTGCGTCAGGACTCCGGGCCCGACAGCTCGTTGGGGCAGGTGGTAATCCGCTTCCCCAACGACTATGCGATTTACCTGCACGACACACCGCATCGCGAACTGTTTGCCAAAACGGTCCGGGCAACCAGTTCGGGCTGCATCCGCGTAGAGAACCCGCTGCAATTGGTGGAGCTGTTGTTCAACGATCCGGTTAAATGGAACAGCGCCGGCATTCAAAAACAACTGGCCAATGGCAAGACCGAGAACGTCATGCTTCCTGTGAAAGTGCCGGTGTTGTTGGCGTACTGGACGGTGGATCTGGAGAGTGACGGGCGGGTGGCGTTCAAGCCGGATGTGTATGGCTACGATGCGCCGGTGTTGCAGGCGCTGAACCGGCCTTCGCCAGTACCGGCGCTGGATTTGCGCGCGGCGACGGGGTCTGTGGTGGCGGTGAGGCCGGATCTGTAACCGCAAAGGGCAGGCTCAATGAACCGAGCCTGCCCGCTATAAATCCCTCGGGTTCAGAGCTCCAGCCCTTCCTGCACCACCGAGAGCAAGGTGTGCTCTGTCAGCGCTACCGCATCCTCCTGTTGACCGGATTGCTCAATCGTTTGCAGCCACCAATGCGTCTCGCCGTGCTCATCCACAGTGCGCAATAGTGCGAGCTCCTTGCCTTTGGAATGGATCTCTACCCGACCCGCGCCATCCGCGGTGAATCGTGCGACCGGGTCGAAAGTCAGCGAGTAGCGGTTGCCCTCGATCACCAGTTGGTCGATGGAATAGTCGAACGTTTCCCCAGTCGGATCGCTCTCGAATATGTGAACAGGATTGCGCCGCAAAACCAGGCCAACCTCCGTCAGCGGCAGCAGCCAATGCTCGATCTGGCGATAAAGGTCGTAAACCTGGCCCGGCCAACTATCGATGATCTGATCTGCTTTGGTAGACCCTGTGTGTTTCAACTTCGCGGCGAGTTCGTCTGCCTTGCTCATTTCGATTCCCTGTCGTGATGTAAGAGTAATCGTAGCTCCTGCAACGTCATCCAGGTCTTGCCTTGGGTCATGCCCGCGATTCAAACGTGACAATTCGTTTCCTGGTGAGCGCTCCGGTTTGCGCGACTGCCGACGCTCCACAGGACAATTGTTCCTCACTAAGGCGTAGACTAAGCTCACAAAAAATAAGGGTTTTTGGGTCTTCGCCCGCGCATGCCCTTACAGGACGAGTTTTTGCCTATCCCCATTCACGACCCGCATCACGCCCCCGGTGGCACGTTGAAACGGTTACCGCTGCTTAAAGCCGCGGTGCTGTTTATCGCGGCAGTGTGCCTGTGTCTTTGTGGTTTGCTGTACCTGCAACTACAGCAGTCGCAGCGCCACGACCTGGAAGTGGCGCAAGTGGCGTCGTCGAACCTGACCCGAGCCATGGCGCAGCAAGCTGAAGACACCTTCATGAAGGCCGATCTGGTGCTGACCAGTCTGGTGGACTGGATTCAGGTTGACGGCTATGGCCCTGCGCAACACTCGCGCTTGCAGAAAACCTTTGCCCGCAGGGTGCTGGCGCTGGACCAGTTGCACGGGATTTTCCTGTTCGACAAGCAGGGGCAGTGGGTGGTGACTTCGTTCGAGGACCTGCCTCGGGGCGCTGGAGTGGCCGATCGGGACTACTTCAAGTTTCACCAGCAGAATGTGTCCTCGGTTGCGCACATCGGGCCGGCCATCCGCAGTCGGGAGAATGGCGAGTGGATCCTTCCGGTTTCCAGGCGCATCAATGACAAAAACGGCAACTTCCAAGGGGTATTGCTGGCCGGGATCAAGATGGCGTACTTCGATCAGTTCTTCAAAAGCTTCAGCCTCGATGACCAGGGGTCGATGTTTTTGGCGCTGACCGATGGAACGCTGCTGGCGCGACGGCCATTTGTGGAGTCGCAGATCAATACGTCATTGGCCCAGGGGGACATTTTCCGGAACCTGCTGCCCAACGCGCCCGCCGGCAACGCGATGATCAGTTCGATGGTGGATGGCATCGTTCGATTGCATGGCTATCGTCAGCTGGAGGGTTATCCACTGGTGGTTTCTGCGGCTTCTTCGCGGGACGCGGTTTTGCAGGGCTGGTACGACACGGCGTTTCAATCCAGCGTCATCGTGGCGTTGGTGATCCTTGGGGTGGGGCTGTTCGGCTGGGTGTTCATCCATCAAGTGCGCGATAGCGAGCGGATCGAGGCCGATTTGCGCAAAGCGCAAGAAGCCCTGGAACTGATCGCCACCCATGACAGCCTGACCGGGCTGGCCAATCGTCGATTGTTCGAGCGAGCGCTGGACATCGAGTTCGCGCGCGGTGCCAGGCAGTTGAGTTCATTGAGCCTGGTCATGCTCGACATCGATTTCTTCAAACGTTACAACGACGCTTACGGCCATGTCGCCGGCGATCATTGCCTGGCCGAAGTGGCGCGAGCGCTGAAGAGTTGCTGTCATCGCAAAGCTGATCTGGCGGTGCGCTATGGCGGTGAAGAGTTCGCGGTGTTGTTACCCAATACCGATATCCACGGCGCGCTCGCGATTGCCGAACAAATCCGCCGCAGCGTCATGGACAAGAACATCACTCACAGCGGCTCACCCACCGGCTATGTGACGGTCAGTCTTGGCTGTTACGCGTTCATACCGTCAGGGCGCGACAGCATCGAAGTGTTCATCGAGCGTGCCGATGCAGCGCTGTATCAAGCCAAGCATTCGGGGCGCAATCGTTCTGCGGTGTTGTCCATGGAAGGGGGCGTGGAGGCGCTGATGCGCTCGGATCGTTGAGCCGTTCAGTGCTGTTGTTTGAGCCTTGCAACACCCGACAACCGGTCGTCCGCCTGTCAGTTCTTCCTGAATCGATCGTCTAGAGTTCCGTTAGCCCTGCCGAACCCGGCAGCGTTCCCCATAGCACGGACGATCGCCTAAATGTTGATTACTCAAGCATTGACAGCCGTTGCTCTAACCCTTGCGGCCGCCGCCGTTTTTCCACTGGCCAGCCAGGCTCAAACCAAAGTCACCCCTGAAGAAGCACATGCCATCGGCGTTGAGGCCTACCTGTATTTTTATCCGCTATTGACCATGGACATCACCCGCAAGCAGTTCACCAATATCGAACCCGGCAAGGAGTTTGGTAAAGGCCCGATGAACATGTTTGTGAGTGTGCCGCAGTATCCTCCCGCAAGTTTCAAAGGGGTGGTGCGGGCGAACTTCGATACGTTGTATTCCATCGCCTGGCTCGATTTGACCAAGGAGCCGCTGGTGATTTCCGCGCCGGACACCGCGGGGCGTTTTTATCTGTTGCCGATGCTCGACATGTGGAGCGACGTCTTCGCTTCGCCAGGCTGGCGCACTACCGGCACACAGGCCAGTCAGTTTCTGGTGACACCACCGGGCTGGACGGGAACGGTACCTGCCGGATTGAGTCATTTGCCAGCGCCGACGCCTTTCGTCTGGATCATCGGCCGGACCAAGACCGACGGGGAAGCCGACTACGCGGCAGTGCACAGTATTCAGGCGGGCTATACCGTGACGCCGTTGTCGCAGCTGGGTAAAAAAGCTGAACCGGTCACCGTGAAAGTCGACCCGGCGGTGGACATGAAAACGCCGCCGAAGATTCAGGTCGATACGCTGTCGGCGGCAAAATACTTTGCCTACGCCGCCGAATTGCTCAAAGTGCATCCGCCTCACCTCACCGATCAGCCGATCCTGGCGCAGATGCAACGCATCGGTATCGAGGTGGGTAAATCGTTCAACATCGAGACACTGGACCCAGCCGTGAAAGCCGCATTGCAGACCGTGCCTGAAGAAGCGCAAACACTGATGAAGTGGAAGGTTGAAACGCTTGCTCGGGTGGTCAACGGCTGGTCGATGAACACCGACACCATGGGGGTCTACGGCAATTACTACCTTAAACGCGCGATCGTGGCGCAGGTCGGGTTGGGGGCGAACTTGCCCGAGGATGCGATTTATCCGCTGAACATGGGGGACGACAAGGGCAAACCGCTCGATGGGGCCAACAAGTACGTCCTGCATTTTGATAAAGCTGAAGTACCGCCGGTGAACGCTTTCTGGTCGATCACGTTGTACGATCCGGAAGGATTCCAGGTGGGTAATACGCTAAACCGTTTTGCAGTCAGCAGCTGGATGCCGTTCAAGACTAACGCCGATGGTTCCCTGGACATCTATTTCCAGAACGAAAGCCCCGGCAAAGACCTTGAGGCCAACTGGCTTCCCGCCCCCAAAGGCCCGTTTAACCTGACCATGCGCCTGTACGGCCCAAAACCCGAGGCATTGAACGGCAAATGGAACCCGCCAGCCGTCAAACGACTGTGATGGACTTATAGCGAAAGCAGACCATGAAGTGCTTCATGGCTTGCTTTTATTCGTCCAGCTACCTGTTCCGCCTCCCGCACCACCGGTTCCGCCGCCAGCCGCCCCGGTGCCGCCGCCTGCGCCAGAGCCCGAGCCGCTGGCCCCGCCATTAGTACCGGTGCCGCTAACCGAGCCTGAGTTGTTGCCGGCCGAAGGCACGCTGCGGGTGTAGTCGGGGGACAGGGTTGATCCGCGGGTGACGCCGGGCCGTGTGTCCGCCGGATGGGGGCTGTCGTAGGGCGCTGCAAACGAGGCCGTCGCTGCGACGCATAACAACCCGGTCAGTAAGAGTGAAGTGAGTTTTGTGGTCATCATGGTCCGTCTCCCCAAGGTGAGTCGTTACCTGATGTTGGTCCGAAGGCGGGTCGATGGGTACCGGTTGGATGACGAGCGGTAGGTGGTCGCTATTCAATGTGGGAGCACTATCGAAGGCTGTATTCGGTCATTTTCTGTTCCAGATTGCTGCGCACCGACGGCCACTCATCATCAATGATGCTGAACCGCACCGAGTTGCGCTTGCGACCGTCCGGCATGATCCGTTCGTGGCGCACGATACCTTCCTGTTGCGCACCCAGCCGCAAAATGGCGTGACGTGATTTCTGGTTGTTTTCGTCGGTGGTGAACTGCACCCGTACACAGTCCAGCACGTCGAACGCATGGCGCAGCATCAGGTATTTGGCTTCGGTGTTGACGAAGGTTTTCTGCCAACGGGCGCTGATCCAGCTGCTGCCGATTTCCAGCTTGCGGTTGAGGCGGTCGATTTTCCAGAAGCGCGTTGAGCCGATCACTTCGCCGGTTTCGTTGAGCACGATGACGAAAGGCAGGACGGTGCCGGCATCTCGACCATCGAGCGCCTTTTTCAGGTAGCCATCAATGGTGGTGGGCGAGGGCACGACGGTAACTGTCAGGTTCCATAATTCGCCGTCCTGCGCGGCATTGAGCAGGGCGGTGGCATCACTCAGTTGCAGGGGACGCAGGCTGATTCGGTGACCTTCCAGGGTGTCCATGTTCGAGGCTGTCTCGGAAAAGAATCGCAGAGGGCATTACAAGGGAGCCGCCGTCGATTGGCAAGTCCCGCTGCGACACCTTTAATCGACCGCCGGGTGTGCGAGGGCAACTGTTGCCACGCACTCCGGTCAGAACTGGATACCGCCAATCCGTAGCGAGTGTCCGACCATGAAAAACCTGAAAATCGCCACGTTCAATGTCAACGGCCTGCGCGCACGTCTTCCCAATTTACGGGTATGGCTGGAACGGGAAAAACCGGACATCGCCTGTTTGCAGGAACTGAAATCGGTGGACGCAGCCTTTCCTGCCGCCGAGCTTGAGGCGGCCGGATACGGTGCCATCTGGCAGGGTCAATCTTCATGGAACGGGGTGGCGATTCTGGCGCGAGATGCGCAACCGTTGGAGAGTCGGCGCGGTTTGCCAGGCGATGACACCGATACCCACAGTCGCTATCTGGAAGCGGCGGTGCATGGTGTGCTGGTGGGGTGCCTGTACTTGCCCAACGGCAACCCGCAACCGGGGCCGAAATTCGACTACAAACTGGCGTGGTTCGAACGGCTGATCGCCTACGCCAAACAACTGCAGGGCAGTGAACACCCGGTGGTGCTGGCCGGTGACTACAACGTGGTGCCCACCGATCTGGACATCTACAACACTCGGTCCTGGCTCAAGGATGCGCTGCTGCAACCGCAAAGCCGCGAGTGTTATCAACGTTTGCTGAATCAGGGCTGGACGGATTCCCTGCGACATCTGTATCCGCAGGACCGGCTCTACACCTTCTGGGATTATTTCCGGCAGCACTGGCAGACAAACTCCGGGCTGCGCATCGATCACCTGTTGCTGAACCCGGTGCTGAGCCCTTATTTGCAAGAGGCCGGTGTCGACGCCTGGGTGCGCAACGAGCCGCATGCCAGTGACCATGCGCCGACATGGATTCGTGTGAGTTCGCGCAAATAACATTGATTTCGGCGGGGATAGTGATTGGCGAAATCAATTGTCAGTCGAAGCGCTTTATCCCTTATACATGGCGGCCATCGGCGGAGCGATCCGCGGCCCCATGCATAAGGACTGAGCAATGAGCGAGCCACGCCTGACCCACCTTGAGTTGTATTTGCAGCGCCTGGGCTTCGATGCGCCCCCGGCACCCACCCTGGAAACCCTGCGCCAGTTGCAGTTGCGCCACACCGGTGCCTTCGCATTTGAAAACCTCACCACATTGTCGGGCGAACCGGTGCGGATAGACCTGCCGTCCATTGAACAGAAAGTCCTGTTCGACGGTCGCGGTGGCTACTGTTATGAGCTCAACCATGTATTCCTGGCTTTGCTTCAGGAGCTGGGCTTCGACGCCCGTGGCATCACCGGACGGGTTGTGATGGGGCAGCCCGAAGGCGCGTGGACCGCTCGCACTCACCGTTTGAGCCTGGTCACTCTGGACGGTGTGCGCTACATCACCGACGTCGGCTTTGGCGGCATGGTCCCCACGGCACCACTGATGCTCGACACCGAAGCCGGGCAACCCACCCCTCATGAGCCGTATCGCATTGAACAACATGCGGATGGCTACACCTTGCGCGCCAACGTCGGCGGCGAGTGGCGGGCGATGTACATCTTCGACCTGCAGCGCCAGGAAGACATCGATTACACCCTCGGCAACTGGTACGTCTCGACCCATCCCGAGTCTTCGTTTGCCAAACAACTGATGGTTGCCCGGACCGGGGAGGGCTGGCGCCGTACGCTCAACAATGGCAACTTTGCAATACATCGGATCGGTCACGAGAGTGAGCGGCGCCAAGTGACGGATGTGGATGAGCTGATCGAGCTGCTGGGCAGCGAGTTCGGAATTCTGGTACCTGAGAGCGCCCGGTTGAGGCAGGTGATCGAGCGTTTGATCGCGCCGAAGGAAGAGGTCTGACCGAGCCTGCGCAAGGCAGATCTGCCGATCTGCCTTGCGCACTAATGCTGATCTTGACTTGCCTTCAGGATCCTATCCCCTATGGCCGAATCCCCGGCTCCATCACACGACGGATTTCGTTAAGGGCCTCTGCGAGTTTCTGTTCGAGGCTCTTGAGGTCGGTGGCCGTTACGCCTTTTTTGAGTTGGCCGGCAGTGGCGCCGCTGGGTTGATCGACCTTCGCGCCTTGTCCTTTATCGCTGAGCAAGCTCTGGCGCAACGTGTTGTTGATGACTGTTTGATAACCAAATCCTTCGTTCTCCGCGAGCGAGCGAGCCGCCTCGATGACGGCATCATCCAGCATGATGGTAATGCGGGTCTTGCCTTTGCTGGAGGCAACGGCCCCGCGCTTGGCGTTACTGAAGTCGTATTCGTCTTTCATGGTCATGCATCCCTGTAGTGGCGACGCTCGTTTTTGGTGGCGACGCGTGCGGAAATAATTCGAACGAAATTCGGTTCGCGCCACGTGTAGGCAACCACCAGTAAACGACCTTTGGCATCCTGCCCCATGATGATCCAGCGCTGTTCGTCGTGATCGTGGTCTTGCAGCGTCAGGGCCCGCTCGTCATCGAACACCGGTTCGGTTTCCGCCAGGCTGATGCCCCTATGCTTGAGTTTGTTGGCCGCGTTCTTTGCCTTGTCATACTGAATGTCGAATGGCTTCATTATGCATACTTTATATGTATAAAAAAGAGGGCATCCGTGCCGGCGGTCGCCATGAACGAAAAAGATTAGCGGCAGAAGGGGCGTGTACCTGGAGGGATGTATTTCAAGGTTTTTTGTGCGGTCAGGTTCGTCACTTGACGAGCAAAATGGACACCTGTCCATAATCCGACCGATAAGTTGTATACAACTCTATAGACATTTGTCCTGTGTCTTGAATACAGTGTGCGCACAACAAAAACCAGGGAACCCCCCAACCATGAAAACGCCCCATGTTTCACACCAACGGCCCGAGGATGAAAATCTCGGGATCGGCGCGAATATGGCTTACGGCCTGCAACATGTTCTGACCATGTACGGAGGCATCGTCGCGGTGCCTTTGATCATCGGTCAGGCGGCCGGACTCTCGCCGGCGGACATCGGTTTGTTGATTGCAGCTTCATTGTTTGCGGGGGGCTTGGCGACATTATTGCAAACCCTCGGTTTACCGTTCTTTGGTTGTCAGTTGCCGCTGGTACAGGGCGTGTCGTTCTCGGGTGTCGCGACCATGGTGGCGATAGTCAGCAGTGGCGGGGAGGGCGGATTCCAGTCGATTCTCGGGGCGGTGATTGCCGCGTCGTTGATTGGTTTGCTGATCACGCCGGTGTTTTCGCGCATCACCAAGTTCTTCCCGCCGCTGGTCACGGGTATTGTGATCACGACCATCGGCCTGACGTTGATGCCGGTGGCTGCGCGTTGGGCCATGGGCGGCAATAGTCACGCGCCGGACTTTGGTAGCGTGGCGAACATTGGCCTGGCGGCGGTGACGCTGGTGCTGGTGTTGCTGCTAAGCAAGATCGGTAGCGCGACCATCTCCCGATTGTCGATTCTGCTGGCGATGGTCATCGGCACGGTCATCGCGGTGTTCCTCGGCATGGCGGACTTTTCGTCCGTCACCCAAGGTCCGATGTTCGGCTTCCCGACGCCGTTTCATTTCGGCATGCCGACCTTCCACTTCGCCGCCATCCTGTCGATGTGCATCGTGGTCATGGTGACCTTGGTGGAAACCTCGGCGGACATCCTCGCCGTCGGTGAAATCATTGGCACCAAAGTCGACTCCAAACGCCTGGGCAACGGTCTGCGCGCCGACATGCTGTCGAGCATGATTGCGCCGATCTTCGGTTCGTTCACCCAAAGTGCCTTCGCCCAGAACGTCGGGCTGGTGGCGGTGACCGGGATCAAGAGCCGCTACGTGGTCGCCACGGGTGGTTTGTTCCTGGTGATTCTCGGCTTGCTGCCGTTCATGGGCCGGGTCATCGCCGCTGTGCCGACGTCTGTTCTGGGCGGTGCCGGTATCGTGCTGTTCGGTACGGTGGCGGCCAGTGGTATCCGGACGCTGTCCAAGGTCGATTACCGCAACAACGTCAACCTGATCATCGTCGCTACCTCTATCGGTTTCGGCATGATCCCCATCGCTGCACCGAACTTCTACGACCATTTCCCTAGCTGGTTCGCGACCATCTTCCACTCGGGCATCAGCTCGTCGGCGATCATGGCCATCGTGTTGAACCTGACATTCAACCACCTCACGGCGGGTAACTCGGATCAGCAGTCGGTGTTCGCGGCCGGTACTGAGCGCGTGTTGCGTTATCAGGACCTGGCGGCGTTGCGCGAAGGGGATTATTTCAGCGAAGGCAAACTGCATGACTGCGACGGAAAAGAAATCCCGGTGGTGGAAACCGACCATGGGCATGGAGAGCCGCGAGCGCTGCATGCGAAAAGCAGTGAGCATGTCTGACAACATTCAAGGCATGGAAATATAAAAAAGGCGTCCTTCGGGACGCCTTTTTTTTTGGCTGAATGTGTGGCTTGGGACAAGTCTGTTGAGATACCACGCTCGACCGCATGCGTCGGCAACGACTGTCGTCAAATGTTAAGCCGCTGACGTCAAATGAAAAGCGGTCGACTTTGGCGTGACGATACTGGTTTCGCACCGAAGTCCAACCGTGAAGCGAAACCCTTTAAAAAAACATCGAGCCCGAGGCCTGCGTGCCTTGGCCGGGCTGACAGTTGCATCTCAGTAAAACAATTATAGAGAGCACCGAATGAAGTTCAGTTTTATAGATAACAGCAAGCCGAGCCGCCGACGCGTTCTGCGCGATGCCTTCACCCTCGCTTTGGCGGCTTCTCCGTTGGCGAGCCTGGCCAGGGCAGCCGACGAAACCAAGGCCGACGAGACCGCCGAAGAAGTGACCTTTGCCGCCGGCCCCCGGCCACTGGTGCAGTATCCGCAAAAACGCCCGTTGACCTTGGTGACCACACGCCCGCCGCACCTTGAGACGCCGTTTCCGGTCTTCAACGAAGGGCCCATCACGCCCAATGACGCGTTTTTCGTGCGTTACCACTTGGCCAATTTCCCTACCAGCATTGATCCAGACAGCTACCGCTTGACGATCAAGGGCTCGGTCAACACGCCGCTGTCACTTTCCCTGGCAGAGCTCAAGGCCCTTGCCGAGCCGGTAGAAGTGGTGGCCGTCAATCAGTGCTCAGGTAACAGCCGCGGCTTCTCGATGCCCCGCGTGTTTGGTGCTCAGTTGGGCAATGGTTCGATGGGGAATGCGCGCTGGGTGGGGGTGCCGCTCAAGGCGGTACTGGAAAAGGCGGGTGTGACAGCCGATGCCAGGCAAGTGACCTTCCGTGGGCTCGATAAGCCCGTGCTGCCAAGTACGCCGGAGTTCATCAAGGCGCTGGACATCAGCCATGCCATGGACGGCGAGCCCATGATTGCCTGGTCGATGAATGGCACCGATCTGCCATTCCTCAACGGTTACCCGATACGTCTGGTCGTACCCGGTTATTTCGGCACCTATTGGGTCAAGCACCTCAGTGAGATTGAAGTCGTCGACCATACCTATGAAGGTTTCTTCATGGCGAAAGGTTACCGCCTGCCGGACAACGATTGCTTCTGCATTGCCCCTGGCACCACAGCGGCAAAAACCCTGCCGATTTCCAAGTTGGCGGTGCGCAGTTTCATCACCAGCGTTAAACATGGCGATGTGTTGCCGCTGAAAAAAAGCGTGGTGCTCAAGGGTATTGCGTTCGACGGCGGTGTTGGCGTCAACAAGGTGGAAATCTCGATCGACGGCGGAAAAGTCTGGCGCGAAGCCGCGCTTGGGCAGGACCTTGGCCGTTTCTCCTTCCGTGAGTGGACGCTGCCGATCACCTTTACCAGCGCGGGTGCCACCCAGTTGATGGTGCGAGCCAGTAACAGTGCGGGCGAAACACAGCCGCTGCAGGCCGACTGGAACCCGGCTGGCTACCGCCGCCACGTCGTAGAAACCAGCCACGTGACTGTCGCCTGAGGGGCTCGCATGAAACGCATGAAATACATGATGACTTTGCTCTGTGCGGCTCAGGTTTGTTTGGCTGGCTGGGCTAACGCAGCGCCACTATCGATCACCTTGCCGCCCGAAACGGCTGTGCTCAAACCCAGTGCGCTGCCTGGCTATCCGTTGGCCCAGCAGAAATGCTCCATCTGCCATTCGGCCGATTACATCAACTTCCAGCCTCCGGGCATGACGCTGGCGCAGTGGACCGCTGAGGCGGGCAAGATGCAGCACGTGTACGGGGCTCCGATCAGCGATCAGGATGTGAGCACTATCGGCGTCTACCTGGCGGTGACCTACGGGAGTGCCCAAACGAGCGATGCCGATGTGCAGGCTGCTTTGAATCCATCCGCGGGGCCGCCCCCGGCGGCGCCAGCAGCAAAAGTCGATGCCATGGCGTTGCTCCAGAGCAACGGTTGCCTGGCTTGCCACTCGATCGATCAAAAAGTCGTAGGGCCGGCCTATCATGCTGTAGCTGCCAAGTACGCCGGTGACCCGCAGGCACTGGTCAAGGTGGCATCCAGCATCCAGCACGGCGGTACCGGCAAATGGGGGAATATCCCGATGCCACCGTTCGCACAGATAAGCCCGGACAATCTGCAAACCCTGGCAACGTTCATACTGCAGCAGTAGGCTCGGTAGCCAGAAACGAAAAAACCCGCCAAATGGCGGGTTTTTTCGGAGCTTCAGAGATTTTGAAAACCTTCCCTGAAACGTTGTCTGGCTTCACGACCTGGACTCGAACAGAAAAATAA
>NZ_JBFUBK010000032.1:0-56998 GCF_056405815.1 Pseudomonas sp. P1_F1_2
AAACTAATAGTGTGCAGGCTAAGGCGAGAGTGGCAATGAATGCCCATGTGTATATCAGTTCATATTTGGTTATTTTTAAAACTAATAGTGTGCAGGCTAAGGCGAGAGTGGCAATGAATGCCCATGTGTATATCAGTTCATATTTGGTTATTTTTATTGCGTTGAAAAAGTTAAAGATAACTATCTGTGCGTATATGGCGGGAAGTGAAAGGGATAGTGCTAGTAAGGCTTTAATGCCTTCGAGTTCCCCGTTGTCTGTAAGTGATCTCGATGCGACGATGCCAAGCAAAACTATAGCGAAAACGATAATTACCCCTAAGAATATTGCTATTCTAAATGAGGTAATTAATTCGATTTCAATTTCGTCCGTATTTAGATTAGTCGATCTAGCTATTGTTACCAGCGAACCTGAGAAAAATCCGATTGCTACCACGGTTAGAAAAGAGATCAGCGCCCATGCGAGTGATGCATGACTAAGTGAATTAACTATGTAATGTCCAATGAACGAAAAATAAAGTAGTGAGGCAATCATCTCTCCTATTCTGGAAGATATCAGCGGGATGGCTATCCGGGTAATTTCCATATCTGGCAGCCCCTGTTCGTTAAAAAATACAATGAAGGCCTGAAGTGAAATAAAGCCTGTTGCGCTGGAAAAATATACTCTCCTCAATCCCACTGTTTGAGTAGACTAATCAAAGGTGGAGTACCCTTCGCAGCGAAATATTTTTTCCTGAAAAAGTATTCGCACGTTGATATTTTGTGTTTGGTTTGTTTTCGTTTGTTGAACTCTTTATCTAGGGCCGAAAGAGATTTTTGTGTTGATGGGTAAACTTTGGACGTTTTTAGAAGTCCTTCAATGGCTAGAAATACCTGGTCCATGTATATCAGCGTGTCTTCAATATATGATCTGCATTCAGTTTCTGTGATTGCACCTCGTCTGGATAAGGAGAAAAAGCTGGCTTTTATACTTTCGTATCCGTCCACTCTGAAGATATTTGAATACACCCACTTGTAGTGTTTGTTTGTTGTGCCTGTTAAGTAGGTGAAGCTCATTGTTGTTTTTAGCATCATGTCCCGGGCTATTTCACAACCCATCCAAAGATTTCCCGACTGCCAGCAACCCTGGATATCTTGAAATGCATAAAATACGGGGAGTTTTTCACGATGAGCGACATAGATGTGTTTTTCTACAGGTATCCTGGATTTCAGTTGGGTAAATGTTTCCTCGTTTTCTAATGCGTATCCAATCAATGATCGATGGATGACGTTGTTCTCTGTGTTTGACAGCACTGGACCATAGAGAAACCGCTGATCGTCAGAGATCTCATCAAATGCTGTCTCAATTTTGGTAATGATGTTTTCCAATTCGGAAAATGTTATGTAATCAGCATCAATGTGAATGCTTGTTTCGCCATAAAAATTGGTGGTGTTATGAACTTCTTCGTCTTGAGTTATGTAGTGGTAATTTATATCTGTAACCAGCGCGTGTTCGGATTTTTTTATGCTGCTTGCTTTAGGTCGTTGTTCGCACAAAATGATGCAGTCGATATCGGAATGAATGGTACCAATTCCCTCGATCAAAGAGCCTGAGATGACGAGGATGCTAGAGTTCTCTAAAAAAGCCCTTTCTCGTAAATATTTTTTTGGGATTGAAATTTTTCCATTTAATATAGATATCTCATTTTCTGAAATTTTTGACTGCTCGGTTTTGATTAACGGGATCATATGGGTCGCTCCTTGCGTAAGTGTGAGCAGATATAAGGTGTGTTGTGGTAAGTGTGAGCATGGTGATTTGAATAGCGTCAGCTGTGTAAGTGTCTTAGTTTAGGGTTGATGGCTTTTTCGTACTAAAACCCTAGTGTCGATCTTGGCGAGTCGTCAATGTTTGTATAGAAAATCAGAATGGTCTTACGCGTATTGAAGTCCTGGGGTTTAAACAGCGAAAGAAACTTCCTTTTTTGTTGAGAGATTGTTCCTACAGAGTTGGCGCCCGAGAGCGTGGGGTTGTTCAAGGCAGCAGGCTTTTGATCTTTATCCCTGAAGGCATAAAGAGGTGAACTGCTCAAAGACGCGGCGATTGCCGGGATGGGGATTACTTACTTGCCGACGTTTATCGTCGGTGCGGCCTTGAATGACGGCAGGCTGGTGCCGGTGCTGGACGCGTTTCGGCCTGAGCCGCTGAGGTTGTCGGCGGTGTATCCGCAGCACCGCCAGAGTTCGCGGCCGGTACAGGCGTTTATCGAGTTTTTGCGTGAGCGGCTGGATCAGACTGAAGACGGACTCTAAGCCTCACACAGTTCCCCCTGTAAGAGTGAGCCTGCTCGCGATGGCGGAGTGTCAGACGACATCAATGTTGAATGACATATGGCTATCGTGAGCAGGCTCGCTCCTACATTGATGTGTGGATGACCTGGGCTTAGTGGTTATCAGGTCCTTTTGTCATCGCCGTTGACATGAACACCGCGGTCATCGCCGACTTCGCCGTTGGCATGAACACCTCGGTCATCACCGACTTCGCCGTTGGCATGAACACCGCGGTCATCACCGACTTCACCATTGGCGTGTACGCCACGGTCGTCGCCGATTTCGCCATTGGCGTGAACACCATTTTGGTTGTGGGATACTTCACCCGAGCGATGAGCGCCATTTTGGTTGTGGGATACTTCACCCGAGCGATGAGCGCCATTTTGGTTGTGGGACACTTCGCCGGAGCGATGAGCGCCATTTTGGTTGTGGGACACTTCGCCGGAGCGATGAGCGCCATTTTGGTTGTGGGACACTTCACCGGAGCGATGAGCGCCATTTTGGTTGTGGGACACTTCGCCGGAGCGATGAGCGCCATTTTGGTTGTGGGACACTTCACCGGAACGATGAACCCCATGGTCGTCGCCGATTTCACCGGCACGGTGAACGCCATGATCGTCGCCGATTTCACCGGCACGATGAACGCCATGATCGTCGCCAGGTTCGGCGTGCGTGCCATTGCGCCCGGAGTTGGAGGAGGCTGTGTTGCCGGCATTACCCGGGCCATGGTCGCTGCCGCTGTGACTGCTGCCGCTGTTGCCGCCGCTGCCACTGCCACTATTGCCGCCACTGCCGCTTCCACCGTGACCACCGCTGTTGCCGCCACCGCCACCGCCACCGCCACCACCATTACCGCCGCCACCACCGCCATTACCGCCGCCGCCACCGCCATTACCACCGCCGCCACCACCATTGCCGCCGCCACCACCACCATTGCCGCCGCCGCCACCACCATTGCCACCGCCGCCATGACCTCCGCCACCGCCGCCACTACCGCCACCGCCACCACCGCCCCCTCCGCCACCACCACCACCATCCTTGGCCTGAGCGGTCGACATGCTGGACAGACTGTCCGGTATCAATACGGTAGACGCCGACAGGACTGCGCCAATAGCTACTGCAAGTAAAAGCTTGTTGATGTGCATGTCGTTCTCCGTCTTCTTGTTCAGGGTTGGAACGTTGATGAACAATGCAACGTGCTGCTGGATTCAGTTAATGAACACCCCAGCGTTCAGATTTATTCAGTTGTATCGTTGATAAAAAATGCAACGTACCGCTCGAACCTGTTGCAGAGGGTCAGTGAATGCTGGAGGCCAGCTCGAAAATCGGCATGTACATCAGGATCACGATGACCCCGATCAACAAGCCGATGAAGGTCATGAGCAGCGGTTCAAACAGTCGTACAAACCATTCGATCCAGCGACTGATTTCTTCGTCGTAGAAGTCGGCGCTGCGTTCCATCATTTGCCCGAGGTTGCCGGACTGCTCGCCAGCGCGCAGCAAGCGCAGGGACACTGGGGTCACGAGGTGATTGAGCTCGAGCGCGGCCGACAGCGATTGGCCCTCACGCACCCGTTCGCAGGCTTCGTCCAGGCGTGTGCGGGAGGCCACGGTGAGCAGGCCCCGCACCATGCCCATGGCTGTGACGAGGGGAATGCCGCCTTGCAGCAAGATCCCCAGCGAGCGGTAGAAGCGCGCCAGTTCATACATGAAGATGCGTTGATGGACTGCCGGGAGTTTTTCGATCAGGCGGTCGACGCCCCGACGAAAGGCCGGTTGGCGCTGGAGGAAGGTGAGGGCGACGATGAGCGCCAGCAACCCGCCGAAGAATTCGCCCTGGTGCGCATGAAGGAACATCCCGCTGCTCATCAGGACTTGTGACATCCACGGCAGGTTCGACCCCAAGCCTTCGAACACCAGGCTGAAGCGCGGCACCACATAGCCCATCAAAAACAACACCACGCCACCTCCCACCACCAGCAACAGCATGGGGTAGATCGAAGCGCTGACGATTTTCTGCCGGACTTCGTCCATGCGCTGGCGATAGCTGACATAACGGCCCAGCGCTTCGCCCACGGCACCGGTCTTTTCACTGGACTGGACCAGCGCCACGTACAACGGCGGGAACACCGCCGACAACTGGCCCAATGCCTGGGAGAACGACTTGCCCTCATACAGCAGGCGCACCAGTTCACTTAAGGTTTTACGGGCCTGTGGCGCGGTTTCTTTTTCGGCCAGGCTTTCCAGCGCATCGATCAGCGGCAGGCCCGCATTGAGCAACGTGGTCAGCTCCTGGCTGAACAACACCAGGTTGAAGGTCTCGCGCTGGCGAAACTGCAGCGAGAGGAAATGCCGCTCGGCCTGCAGGCTGACCACCCGCAGGCCCTGGTCCTCGACGATGCGCCGGGCTTCGCTGTGGCCGGGGGCCTCGACTGTCATCGAGACCACGCCGGCTTTACCCACGGCTTTGAGATGAAAGCGCATGGTCGTCCCCCGTTATTGCCAGCTGGTGATTTCGGCGTTTTCGCCTTCGCCACCGGGTTGTCCGTCCTTGCCCATGGACAACAGGTCGTATTCACCGTTTTCACCGGGATAGCGGTAGGTGTAGTTACGGCCCCACGGGTCTTGCGGCAATTTTTTCTGTAAGTAAGGGCCGGTCCAGTGCGTTTCATCGCTGGGCGCGGTGACCAGCGCCTGCAAGCCCTGTTCGGTCGACGGGTAGTGACCGACCTCCAGGCGATACAAGTCCAGCGCCTTGCCCAGGCCTTCGATTTGCGCCTTGGCGACTTTGACCTCGGAACGGCCCAGTTGGGCGAAATATTTCGGCGCGACGATGCCAGCCAACAACCCCAGCACCACCAGCACCACCAACAGTTCGAGCAGGGTGAACCCGCGTTGCATACGCGGGGCATAACACAGACGTTGATTCATGATGACCTCACACAGTCGGCAGAAGGGTCGCAATAAAGATTTATGCAATTGCCATGCTCAGCCTTGGGCAACCTTCTGGACCCCCCGTGCCAAGGCCTTTTGCGCTTACGGCACAGTGCTTGCGTATGGCTGATTTACGATCGGCCACTGGGGCATTACCCCCATTTTTTGGGGCCGGCCAGGGGAGGAAAAACAATGAAAACACTCACCGCTGGATTGATCGGATGTCTGTTATTGACCGGCGTCGCACAGGCCGATGTATTCGTTTCCGTGGACGCCAAGGGCAGCTACGTGCTGTCCAATGTCCACCGTCCCGGTCGTACCTATGAGCGGGTCATTCACGAGCCAACGGCGGCTGTTGTCAGCCTCGATCAGCAACCCCAGATGATCGCCGCACAACCCTATGCCGAGCTGGTCTCGGCAGCGGCCACGGCCAATGAAGTACCGGCTGCGCTGCTGCACGCGGTTATCCGCGCCGAGTCCCGCTACAACGCTGACGCAACGTCCGCCAAAGGCGCTGGCGGGCTGATGCAATTGATGCCCGATACCGCGCGGGAGATGGGGGTCAAGGATGTCTACGATCCGAAGGCCAACATCCAGGGCGGCGCCAAATACCTCAAGCGTTTGTTGACCCTGTTCGACAACGACATCGCACTCGCGGTAGCGGCCTACAACGCCGGCCCGCAAGCCGTGCTCAGCCGTGGCGGGGTGATCCCGCCGTTCGCCGAAACCCAGCGCTACGTGCCGGATGTTTTACGCCAATACCGCCGTCTGCAGGGCTTGGCCGTGGATGCGCCGTTGTAGTCGAACACCACGCGCCGGCTCCCCCCAATAGTGGGGAATGATGGCCCCGGCAGAAAAGTGGGGAATAAGTGGGGAATATCCCCCGAGTTATTAAGTCGTAAACGTAAAGCACTGAAAACAAAGAAAAATATATTTGGCATGAGGATTGCTCAAGGGCATTCAGTCGAGAATTATTCCCTGTGAGCATTTAAAACGAGGCCCGTGATTATGTCCGGCATACCCCACGCTCATCATGTGTTTAACCTGTTGTTGTTTTTCGCACCGATGCTCGGTATCGAGCTGGCCGAAGCGGCCGCGCGCTGCGAACGCAATCTGGTGGCGAACGTCGTGGCACTGGATCAGCCGCTGATGTTCAACCGCCTCGGTGCACAGAACGCCAACGGCATGATGTTCGCCTTGCGCCGCGATGTCGTTGACGATCGCAATATGTCCCTCGCCCAGGGTGGCGCGGCAG
Organism: Pseudomonas sp. P1_F1_2; assembly: GCF_056405815.1. NCBI lineage: Bacteria > Pseudomonadati > Pseudomonadota > Gammaproteobacteria > Pseudomonadales > Pseudomonadaceae > Pseudomonas > Pseudomonas sp. P1_F1_2. The sequence goes on from NZ_JBFUBK010000032.1 coordinate 6,494, forward strand.
TGCCGGGCAAAGTCTCGCTGCGGCCCGACAAGCGTCCGCGCCCACTGGTGCTGCGAGTGGCCGCCGGTGATTGCCTGACGATCAATCTGCAAAACCTGCTGGCGTATCAGGCCAACCCCGGCAAACACGAAGGCGCGGAGCCCGAGGGGGAGGAAGGCAATGAAGTTGGCAATGTGGACGACTTCAAGGTCGATGAGCAAGTCACAGACCGGCATGTCGGCTTCCAGGTCAACGGCCTGCAAGCCGTCAACAGCATTGACGACATCGCCTCCTTTACCGGGCGCAACGCCAACTCCCTGATCCCGCCAGGCGCCACCCGTTCCTACACCTTGTACGCCGAGCGTGAAGGCGCGTTTGCCGCCAGCAGCCGTGGTGCCACTTTTGGTGGGGAGGGCGATGCGGGCAACGTGGCCAACGGCCTGTTCGGCGAAGTGGTGGTGGTGCCCAAGGGTGGCCGCACCTATCGCAACACCGTGACCGAAGAAGAGATGCGCCTGGCCAGCACCGGCCGCACTCCGGCCGGTCAGCCGATTGTCGATTACCAGGCGCGCTATCCGCAGCGCGAACCGTGGATCCGTGAAGGCAAGGCCGGCACGCCGATCATTAACATGGTCGACGGCAACGAAATCATCTCCAGCGAGAGTGACGCGATCGTGATGGGCAGCAACGCCGACGGCAGCTTCCCGCCCTCGACTTATCCGCTGGAAGCCATCGGCAAGCGCAATCCGGCGCTGCCCAATAGGCTGGAACCGTTCCGCGATTTCGCCTCGCAGTTCCAGGATGAAACCGCCGCGACCCAGGCATTCCCTGCGTACTGGGCAGACCCGGTAATGGCCCACGTGCTGGAGCCGACCCGCGACTCGTTCATGATCAACTACGGCTCTGGCGGCATGGGCGCCGAGGTGGTGGCCAACCGATTGGGCGTGGGGCCGATGCACGATTGCCTGTCGTGCGCCTATGAAGAATTCTTCCTCAGTTCCCACACCGTGGGGGACGTGGCGATGCTGGTGGACGTACCGGCCAACGCCGGCCTGGAAAACATTCGTCCGGGTGAAACACCACGTGCCGATCAGGTCGGGGTCAAGGCGACCATGGCGCTGTATCCGTCCGAACCCTCCAACGTCAATCACAGCTACATCGGCGACTTCGTCAAATTCCGCAACACGCACAACGGCCACGAGCAGCACATCTTCCACCTGCACGGGCATCAATGGCTGTTCAACCCCAACGACGACAATTCGGACTATGTCGACGCCCAAGGCATTGGCCCAGGTGCCGGCTACACCTACGAAATCGCCAACGGTGGGTCGGGCAACCGCAACCGCGTGGCGGGCGATGCGATCTATCACTGTCACTTCTACCCGCACTTTGCCCAAGGCATGTGGGCCATGTGGCGGGTACACGATGTGTTTGAGGAAGGCACCAAACTCGAAGTGTCCCAGCAGGGTGCCGACGGTTATCACAGCGAACCGTATGCCTTGCGCAGCGGTAAACCGGCGTCGGGCGCACGGGCCTTGCCCGATGGCGAGATCATTGCCGGTACGCCGATTCCAGCCGTCGTGCCGTTGCCGGGCAAAGCCATGGCGCCGATGCCGGGCAAAGTCGCCGTCGTGCCGAAGATCGGCGAAAGCCTGGTGGCCAGTCATGGCGACGATGATGAGGAGGGCGATGACGACGGCGAACATCACGGTGGCAGCGGTGGCGTGCAAGCCATCGGTTCCCTGGCATTGGTGGACCGCAGCGAAGCCAACCGCAATGCCGACGGCAGCCTGAAAAACCCGGGCTATCCGTTCTGGATCGGCGGCATGGAAAGTTCGGTCGGCCAACGTCCGCCAACCCCACCGCTGGACATGCTCGACGCCGCCAAGGCGCAAACCCTGAAAAGCAGTGGCAATGCCTTGTGGGCCAACCTTGACCCCGCTCAGTCCGGTGGTTGGGACGGCGGTTTGGGTCGCCACTCACTGGACGGTTTCTCCTCCGGTGGCCAAGCGCACACCGTGACCACTTCCCTGGATTTCTCCAAGGAAGTGACCCGCGCCAAACCGATTTACATGCCTGAAGAAGGCACCGAAGTCGAACAGGCAGCCATGGCGTTCCATGCCAAAAAAGAACACCCCAGCTACGCCGTGCTGCCGGGCAATCAGGTGGTGGCGCGCAACTTCCGCACCAACGGTGCATTGCCAACGGCGGGGGCGCCGTACTACGAACCGTGCATGGATGACCGGCAAAAACGCCTGACCAGCAGCGCCGGTACCGGCGAATTCAATAGCGGTGAAAAGGCCGACGGCCTGTCGTTCACCGGTGCCTCGACCTTCACCGCCGACCGGCCGCGCATCTATAAAGCGGCCAACATCCAGTTCGACGCGGTATACAACAAGGTCGGTTACCACTTCCCGCAGGCACGCATCCTGGCGCTGTGGGAAGACGCCTGGCCGGTGATTACCAAACAGCGTCCGCCAGAACCTCTGGTGATGCGCATGAACACCTTCGACTGCGTGCAGTACCAGCAAACCAACCTGGTGCCGGCCACCTACGAGATGGACGACTATCAGGTGCGCACGCCCACTGACGTGATCGGTCAGCACATTCACTTGCCTAAATGGGACCTGACGGCGGCTGACGGTTCGGCCAACGGCTGGAACTACGAAGACGGCGTGCTTTCCCCCGGTGCCGTGCAAGAGCGCATCCACGCCATTCGCCAGTTCAACCAGTGCGAAGGCGCCGACCCGCGTGACGGCACGCCAGCCTGCCCGGTGGCCAAGTCGCATCCGTTCTTTGGTCAATATGGTCGGGCCGACTGGGTGGGTGCGCGCACGGCGATGCAGCGCTGGTTCGTCGACCCGGTGGTCAACACCAAGGGCGTCGACCGTGGCCTGGGAACCATTTTCACCCACGACCACTTAGGCCCATCGACGCACCAACAGATCGGTCTGTACGCCACCGTGCTGGCAGAACCGGCCGGTTCCACCTGGTTCCACGCCGAAACCGGCGAGCCTTTGTACAGCGGCGCGCGGCAGGATGGCGGGCCGACGTCGTGGCAAGCGGTGGTGTCCACCGGTGACCTGGACGGCGACGGCAAGAACGACAGCTTCCGTGAGTTCTTCCTCGAATACAGTGACTTCCAGCACGCCTATGAAGCCGGCGTGTACGTGGGCGCCGGCCCGAATGGCGTGCCCAATGCGCAAGCGTTCCCGGCCACCGCCGACAGCTTCCGCTACGCGATCAATCCGCCGGTGCGCAAGGAAGCCGAGACCCTGCTTGAGCAGGTGGTTGAAGCACGCGGTGGACTGACGCCCGGCTGTCCAAACCGGCCGTGCCCGCAAGCCATCTCGGTGGATGATCCGGGGATGTTCGTGGTCAATTACCGCAACGAACCGCTGGCCCTGCGGGTGTACGACCCGAACAAGATCGGCCCGGACGGCAAGCGCGGAATGCAGGCCGACGGCCTCGGCGGCGACCTGGCGTATGCCATGCAAAGCCGTACCGACCGCGCAATCGCGGCGATGAACCTGGCGCCGAACCTGATCACCGCAGCGACCGGCCCGACCGGTGGCACCACGCAGTTCCCGCCGCACATCAACCGTGGCGGCGCGGAACCGGGTGACCCGTTCACCCCGATGCTGCGCACCTACACCGGAGACAAYGTGCGGCTGCGGGTGCATGCCGGCGGTCATGAAGAAGAGCACAACGTGACCCTGCACGGCGTGAAGTGGCTGCAAAGCGGTTCCGGTTTCGGCAACAGTTCCAACTCCGGTTGGCGCTCGTCGCAGATGATCGGGATTTCCGAGCAGATGGGCTTCATTGCGCCGGTCTCGATGCTGTCCAGTTCGGCGGCGACCACCGGGGATTATCTGTACTCGATGGACGCTTCTCTGGAAGGTTACTGGAGCGGCATCTGGGGCGTGATGCGCAACTACACCGCGCAACGCAACGACCTGTTCGCACTGCCGAACAACGCGAAACCGGCCGGCATGCGCAACACCGTGGCCTTCGAGGGCACTTGCCCACGGATCGGCGCCAACCCGAACGGCATCGGCACTCGGCCCACTGTGCAACGCAACTATGAAGTGGTCGCGGCGCTGGCCAACGACATCCTCGGCAATCCGCTGAACCTGTCCATCGCTGATCCGGAAGGGCTCGGCCAGCATGTCGGCGGGCCGCTGAATCCGGCGGGCGGTACGCTGGTGTACAACTCGCGTGCGGTGAGCATTCCCCAAGTCACCGTGACCGACCCTGAAGATGGCGAGACCTTCACCATCGGCGGGCAGAGCGGGCCGTTGCATGATCCGACCGCGATCCTGTACGTGCGCAAATCCGATCTGGACCCGGTCAGCGGCAAGCTCAAGCCTGGTGTGCCTGTCGAGCCGCTGGTGCTGCGTGCGGCGGCGGGGGATTGCATCAACATCACCCTGGAAAACCGCTTGCCGACGGTCATGCCGGACCTGGCGCAGATGGCCTCGGTGATGGGCATGGTCAAGCGTGACCGCAACGGTGGCGAAGGCTCCACCACCTTCAGCAATAACCTGTTGCGGCCGTCCAGTACGGTGGGGCTGCACGCACAATTGCTGGCTTACGACATCACCAAGTCCGATGGCACCAACGTCGGCACCAACCCGATCCAGACCGTCCCGCCACGCGTTGGCAACACCGGGGCGTACCCGACTCGTACCTATCAGTACTACGCCGGGCACCTGGAGCGTGAAGGCAAGCCGGTCACGCAACTGGGGCGCAGTGTCGACAACATCAATGCCACGGCGATCGAGTTCGGCGGGTTGAATTTCACCCCGGCGGACGTGATCAAGCAGCCACAAAAAGGCCTCGGTGGAGCGATGAGCATTCTGCCGATGGGTGCGACCTGGGTTGAAGACGCACGCAAGGTCAATGCGACGGTCACCGCGCCGGGGCAAACCACCTACCGTGACTTCGCGATGGTCTGGCAGAAGGCGTTGAACATGCGCTGGGCCAATGGTCGTCCGGTGGAAGGTATTGCCGCAGAAGCCGGCGTGCCGACCGATCCGCAGGACAACTCCAGCATGGCCATCAACTACAAAACCGAACCGATGTGGTTCCGCTTTGGCCTGCCTCCGGACGCGCCATTCGGTCACGCCGGCGGCTACGGCTACGGCGATGTCCCCAACGCGCACATGGCCTACAGCAATGCGTTGGTGGGGGGCGATCCGCAGACGCCGGTGCTGTATGTCAAACCGGGGCAACCGTTCCGTACCCACATTTTGATGCCCACCGGTGGCAGTCGTGGTTCGACCTTTCAGCTGGACGGTCACGTCTGGTCGGTCAACCCGTTCCAGTCGGAGAAGAGCGACACCGGCGGTTACCCGATGGCAACCCCCGGCGTGGGTTCAGTGCGGTTCGGTTACAACCCGATGTCGATGTACATCGGCGCCCACGAAAGCATCCTGCCGGCGGCGCACTTCAGCTTCATGCACCCGAGTGCCGGGGGCAGCAACGCGATACCGGGCGACTACCTGTTCCGTGATTACGCGGCTTACGGCAATACGGCTGGGTTGTGGGGATTGTTGCGGGTGACCAACGAGCCAGAGCCGGCTCCGGCACCTTAGCAACATGGCCGTGGCGAGGGCGCAAGCGACCTCGCCACAGGATCAGGGTTCGAAGGCAGACACAGATCTGAAGGGGAGAGCGGGATGACCAGGACTATCAAGTTGGCCGGGTTCGCGCTGGTGGCGGGGTCGGCACTGATCTGGCTGGGCGTGTGGCGCACGATGCCGCCGGACATGCTCAGCGAGGTCGCGCTGCCGGATACCTGGAGCGGCCAGAACCTGTCGCGTGACGGGGTCTCCGTGGCGCTTGAAGTCAAACCGCTGGCCAAGGACGGTGTACTGCGCGAAGGCGAATTTGCCGATGTGCAGTTCCGGGTCAATGACAGCGCCTCGGGCCAGCCGTTGTCGGGCGTCAACCCCGGTGCCTGGCTCGACCCCGAAACCGTCGCCGCCGACCAGGCCCAGGGCCGCGAACAAAGCTGCAAATCGCGGGTCGGAGTGTTCCTCAAATCGAGCATCGGTGCGCGGCCACTGCTGGACTTGAACAGCTACTTCCTGCTGGTGATGAACCGCGATGCCAGCGTTTCGGTGGTCGACCCGTCGGTGTCGGTGGGCGGCATCACCAGCACCATGGCGCGGATCAACATCAAACAACCGCCAATGGACTGGATCACTCCGAAGGACAACAAACGCGTCTTCGTGTCGATGCCAACGGCTGGGGAAGTGGCCGTGATCGACAGTGAGCAATTCAAGTTGCTGGAATCGGTGGCCGCTGGCAGCAACCCGGTTCGCGTGGCCCTGCAACCCGATGAGCGCCTGCTGTGGGTTGGCAACAATGCGTCGAAAGCGGAGGAGTCCGGGGTCACGGTGATCGACACCCGCAGCCTCAAGCCCCTCAAACACCTGGCCACTGGCGCCGGCCATCACGAAATCGCTTTCAGCAAGGACAGCCGGTTTGCCTTCGTCACCAACCGCGACGACGGCACGCTGAGCATCATCGACATCGCCAGCCTGACCCTCAGCAAGCAGCTCAAGACCGGCTCGCACCCGTTGTCGGTGGCGTACTCGCCGCTGTCTCAGGCGGTGTATGTCGCCGATGGCAAGGACGGCACCGTGACCGTGGTCGACGGTGCCAGCCTGGACGTGCGCCGGGTGATCAAGGTCAGGCAGGGCCTTGGGCCGATGGGGTTCAGCGCTGACGGTCGATTCGGCATCGTGCTCAATACGCTGGAAAACCAGGCCTCGGTGATCGATGCCGCCACCGATTCGCTGATCCATGAACTGGACGTGTCGGCCGAGCCCTATCAAGTGGTGTTCACCAAGGCCTATGCCTATGTGCGCGGGCTCGCCTCGGCCAAAGTCACGATGATCAACCTGTCATCGCTGGGGCAAGGTCGCACGCCGATCAGCCAGGGTTTCGAAGCCGGCCCGCAGGCGCCACGGCTGGCCGGTGATCTGCCACTGGCGTCGAGCCTGGCGGTGTCGCGGGACGACAACGCGGTGTTCGTGGTCAACCCGGTGGACAACACCACCTATTTCTACGCCGAAGGCATGAACGCGCCGATGTCCGGTTACCCCAACCGCGGGCAAGTGGCGCGGGCGGCGATGGTCATCGACCGCAGCTTGCGCGAGGTTGAACCGGGGCTGTACAGCGCGCGGATCAAGTTGCCGGCGGCCGGGCGGTTCGACGTGGCGTTCCTGCTCAATCAACCGAACATCATCCATTGCTTCACGGCGCTGGTTGAACCCGACAAGCAACTCGCCTCACACCCCGGCGTGCCGAAAGTGGAGTTCATGCTCGACAAGTCAACGGCCGCCCTCGGCAGTCCTTATGTGGTGCGCTTTCGTATCGTTCAGGGCCAGCAGAAGGCCCAGCGAAGTGGGGTCAAGGATGTTCAGGTGCGCTACTTCCGCGCCCCGACTTCACGGGCTCAGGAAGTCGCCGCCCTCGAAGTGGGTAACGGCATTTATGAAGCTCCGGTGACCCTGGACCAGAACGGCGCCTGGTACCTGCACGTCCGTGCGGCGTCGTTGGGGGCGAACTTTGACGACAAGACTTTTGCCAGCGTCCGGGTTCTGCCCGGCAATGCGAACTGAAGAGGACATGGACATGAACCGTTTCGCAAACCGTGGATTGCTGATGTTGTGTCTGTTGACTGCCGGTCTGGGTCAAGCCCTGGCGCACTCGACGGACGAGCATGCCGGACACGACATGCCGGCCAAAAGCGCCAGTTCCGAGAGCGCCCAGGTGAAGTTCGCCGATGTGGCGCTGGTGGACCAGAACGGTAAACCGGTAAGCCTGGAAAAGGACCTGGTACGTAACAAGATCGTGGTCATGAGCTTCATCTATACCAGCTGCACCACGGTGTGCCCGGTGGTGTCCTCGATCATGGGCAAGGTGCAAAAGCAGCTCGGTGCGCGGGTCGGTGGCGAGGTGCAACTGGTGTCGATCAGTGTTGACCCGCAGCGCGACGACGCCAAACGCCTGAACGACTACGCCCGCAATTTTCAGAACGGCCCGGGCTGGAGCTGGCTGACCGGCAGTTCGCAGTCGATCAATGAAACCCTCAAGGGCCTGGGCTCGTTCAATGGCGACTTCAAGAACCATCAGCCGTTGATTCTCGTCGGCGACGGCAACAGCCGTCACTGGACACGCTACTACGGCTTTACCGACCCGGCGGTGCTGACCCGTGAGGTCGAGAAACTCAGCGGCCAGCGCAATGTCCACGCCAAACACACCGCCATTGCCATGGAGGAGCAGCCATGAAAACTCTCGACCGGATTGCCCTGACGGTGGTTGTTTGTCTGTTCAGTTCACTGGCACTCGCCCACGAAGGGCACGAAGAACCCGCGCCAACGGTGGCTGGCGCACAACCGGCGACCGGCACGCACGACGCAAAAACCTGGTTCACCGACACGCCGTTGCAGGACCAGAACGGCGAGACCCTGCGCTTCTACAGTGACGCGTTGCAAAACCGCGTGGTGCTGCTGAACGTGATGTTCACCAGCTGCAACGATGCCTGCCCGCTGATCACCCGCAAACTCAAGGAAGTGCGTGAGTTGCTGGGCGACAAGGCGGATGGCATCACCTTTATCTCCCTTACCAGTGACCCGCTGCGCGATACGCCAGCGGTACTCAAGGCTTACACCTTGAAACAGGGCGTCGATGGGCCCCACTGGTTTTTTCTTACCGGCGACAAGGCGCAAATGGACCTTGTCCTGGGGCGCATCGGCCAGATCGTGCCGACCCCCGAACAGCATTCAACGCAGTTGATCGTCGGTGATGTGGCCAACAAGCGCTGGAGCAAAATCCGTCCCGATGCTCCGGCTGCCGCCATTGCTCAGCGCTTGCAGTTGCTGACCATGCCCGTGGCCGGTCGCTGAGCGCGCCATGAAAACTGTCCTGATTCTCGGCCTGTTGCTCCTGGGCGGCGTCCCTTTCGCCGTCCAGGCGTTGACGCTGAGCCCGAGCGAAAGCGCGGGCAAGCGGCTGTACCGCGAAGGTGTGTCCGAGAGTGGAGAGCCGGTCATGGCCCGAGTGGGTGCGGCCGATATGGTGCTGCCCGCCAGCAGCCTGCCGTGCGCCAACTGCCATGGGGCCGACGGACAGGGACGGCCGGAAGGCGGGGTGCGACCACCGGACATCAGCTGGTCGCGCCTTTCCAGCCGCTACGGCCAGGAACAGATCAATGGCCGCGATTATCCGGCCTACACCGAGGGTGCGTTGGCGCGTGCCATTCAGGAAGGTCGCGATTCAGCCAACAATCGGCTCGACCCGGCAATGCCCCGGTTCGTGCTGTCGATGAAGGACCAGCGCAATCTGACGGCGTACCTCAAACGCGTGGCCGATGACCGCGATCCCGGTTTGACCGCTGACACGTTGCACCTGGGCACGTTGTTGCCGAGTCAGGGACCATTGGCGCAAGAGGGCGCAACGGTGGCGGCCGTGCTCAAGGGCAGCGTGCTGCGGATTAATGCGGCGGGGGGGATTCATGGCCGGCAATTGCGCCTGACCATCCTCGATCCTGGCCCCACCCGCGCCAGTGCCGAGAAGGCGCTAGGCCAGTTGATTGAACAGGAACAGGTGTTCGCCCTGATCGCACCGCTGGCGCCAGCGCTGGATTCGGACCTGGCGGTACGCCTGGAACAGGCCGGAGTCCCGTTGATCGGGCCGCTTTCGTTGCAAGGCTCGGCGCAGTCCAGCCGGCAGATTTTCGAACCGCTGCCGGGTCTTCGCGAACAGCTGATCGCCCTGGCTGATTACGCCGCCACCAGTTTGCGTGTGCTCCAGGGCCCGACGCTAATTACCTACCCGGACGAACCAAACCAGCGGCTGGCGGCGCAGAACCTCGGCCAATACCTGCAAGATCACGCCTGGCAACACGTGCGGTTGCAAGCCTACGACTCTGCGCAGGACGACCTGCCGCTGGGCTCGCGCTCGGTGTTTTACCTGGGCAGCGGCAGTCACTTCAGTCGTTTGGCCGAGCGGTTGCAGACGGCGGGGCAGGTGCCTTACCTGTTTGCGGCTTCGAATCAGGTGGCCGGTGACGTGTTGCAAGTGCCCAGCGGGTTTTCCCGGCGGTTGTTTTTGGCCTACCCGTTCGTGCCCAGTGACTGGACGCTGGCCGGGCGCCTGGCGCTGACGCAATTGCGCGAAAACCAGGGGCTTGGCGGTCAGCACGCGGTGCTGCAAGTGGGCGCCTTCAGTTCGATGCTGCTGCTCAGCGAAGGCATGAAGCAGGCCGGACGTGATGCCAGCCGCGAGAAGCTCATCAATGCCCTGGAAGGTCTGCACGACTTCGATACCGGCCTGACCCCGCTGATCAGCTTTGGCCCGGGCCGTCGCCTGGGCTTGCGCGGAGCACACGTCGTCACGGTGGACCTGCCCGACCAGCGCTTTTTCCTGGTTGCCCCCTACAAACCCATTGCCGCCATGCCCTGACCGGAGGCCGATCATGAAACTCAACACGGTACTGATACTGCTGACGATGTGGGTCCCGGTGGCGTTCTGCACTAACGGCCCGGCTGCCGCGCGGGTCAATGGCGAAGAGATTTCCGAGTTTCGCCTGGAGCGTTACTTCGCCGAATTCCTGGAGGATCAGGGCCGGGCGGTGGGCAATATTCGTAACCCCAAGGCATACAAACAATTGCGGCAGAAAGCGCTGGAAGCGCTGATCGACAAGGAATTGCTGTGGCAGGAAGCGGTCAAGCGTGGCGTGGTGATCAGCGATACGGAAGTGCAGAGCCAGGTCGAACAGACCCGGCAAGCGATTGGCGGCCCCGAGGTATTTGCCCGCAGGCTCCAGGATGCCGGGTTTGACGAGGCCAGCTTTACCGAATACACCCGCCGGGAGCTGGCGGCCCAGCGAATCTTTGCCGACCTGATCCAGGTGGGCCAGCCGGATGAACAACAGGTCCGGGCGTTTTACCAGGAACATCGCGCCGACATGGGCCGGCCCGAAGAAATCCAGGCCCGGCACATCCTGATCAAAGTGCCCCAGGGCGCCGATGCCGCCACGGTTGAAGCGGCACGTCTACGCTTAAGCGGGATGCGCGTGAAAATCAGCCAGGGTGAAGACTTTGCCAGCGTTGCCCGGGCCGGCTCCGAAGACGCTTCTGCCAGTGAAGGCGGCGATCTGGGCTATTTCCCTCGTGGGCGCATGCTGCCTGAATTCGAAGCGGCAGCGTTTGCCCTGGCGCCGGGTGCCGTCAGTGAGCCCGTGCGCACGTCATTGGGCTGGCACTTAATACTTCTTCAGAACCACGTGGAGGCGGCCGATGTCTCAGAGCAGCAGGGTCTTGAAATGGTCCGGGCCTACCTTGCCCGACAACATCAGGCCCAGGCTCGCCTACAGGTTTTGGCGCAACTTCGATCAAGTAATCGAATCGAGCGGATTGATGATGATTGAATGTACTCCCCCCAAAAGTGGGGAAAGCTTGCGCGTAAATTCAAGCGCTTCCCCGTGTTTGGGGGAAGGGGTACGCGGGCGAAAAAGATTTGTCACGGAAATCAAAGAGATGAGTCGGCGAAAAACCGGCTCCGAGTCTGGCATGAAGTGTGCGTTAGCCTGATTGAAGGCGCGTACTCCCAGGCACGAATTTCGGACCTGCGGTTACAAGGAGTCGACCTTGTTGAACAAAATACTGGTTGTTGATGACGAGCAACTTCTTGCGGAAAACCTCCAGGGTTACCTGCAGGCGCAAGAGTTGGAGGTCCGGATTGCTCACGATGGTGCACAAGGAATCGTAGAGGCTGACGATTTCGCACCCGATGTGATGGTGTTCGATTACCGCTTGCCGGATATGGAAGGCTTTGAGGTGCTCGATGCCATCCGCCAGAAACAGAAGTGTCACTTTGTGCTGATTACAGGGCATCCAACCGCAGAGGTATGCGAGCGGGCCCGGCAACTGGGAGTCAGCCACATTCTGTTCAAACCGTTTCCATTGGCGGAATTGGCGCGTGCAGTACTTGATCTTCTGGGGAGGCAACGCGAACCCAAAGCGGGTGTGAGCAGTTCTGAAGGCTTCGTCGAACGACGCCAGAGCAGGACCGAGAGTTTCCCGCTGCAGTTGTACGACGGTAGTTGGGTGCTTGCGGATCGCCGACGTAGTACATCGGCCTCCATGGCGCCAGACGACGAACAACTGCTCACCGGGGAGTAATGGCGCGACAAGACGTTCCGGCATCCGCCGCGATGACTCGCCGCGCCGACAGGGCTCAAAGCCCCGGGCGTTGGAGAGCTTGCCATGGACCGTCTATTGGTTGCCGTCGAACCGGCGTTGTTGGACTGTGTGCCGTCTCGTTTTTCCAGTGAGCAATTGGCTCAGGCGCGAGCCTTGGCCAGCAGTTCCGGCGAACGGGTCCTGGACGCCCTCGGGGAGTTATGCGAACTGGCCCCGATGCCCTTCATCCAGTGCCTGGGCACCACCCTGCATTATCCGGTGCTCGACACCGACAGCCTGTTCAAGTCCACCCCGGTATTCGACCGGGTCACCCTGGCCCAATGCCTCAAGCGCGAATTCATTCTGCTGCGTCACGACGATGCGGTCATTGGCGTGTTTGCCGACCCGTTTGATACGGCGCGCCTGGCCTGGATCGACGACTGCCTGCACGGTGCGCCGCTGTACCTGGTGCATGCCGATGACCTCAAGGCCTACCTGGCCCGTCACGAAGAAAGCTTCCACGCGGTGGAGTCGCTCAATGCCCAATCCGATGGCACCATCGAAATCGATAACCTGCAAAGCCTGTCCCTGACCAGCATCAGCGAAGACTCCAGCGTCGTCGTCAAACTGGTCAACTCGACCCTCTACGACGCCTTGAAAATGCACGCCAGTGACATCCACCTGGGCACTACCGGCAGCGGTCTGGTGATCAAGTACCGGATCGATGGCGTGCTGAACAACATCAGTAAAATCCAGGGGTGCGAGTTCGCCGAGCAGGTCATCTCCCGGGTCAAGGTCATGGCCGAACTGGACATCGGCGAAAAACGCGTGCCCCAGGACGGTCGCTTCAAGATCGGCATCAGTGGCCGGCAAATCGACTTCCGGGTATCGATCATGCCGAGTATTTTCGGTGAAGACGCGGTGTTGCGGGTGCTCGACAAACAGGACCTGGCCGACAAGGTCAGCGGCGTGCAATTGCAGGCGCTGGGCTTCGAAGAAGAAACCCTGCGCCAACTACGGCGCCTGGCCAGCGAACCTTATGGCATGGTGCTGGTCACCGGGCCTACCGGTAGCGGTAAAACCACCACGTTGTACGCGATGATCACCGAGATCAACCACGGCGTGGACAAGATCATCACCATTGAAGACCCGGTGGAATATCAACTGCCGGGCGTGCTGCAAATCCCGGTCAACGAAAAGAAAGGCCTGACCTTCGCCCGTGGTTTGCGCTCGATCCTGCGTCATGACCCGGACAAGATCATGGTCGGTGAAATCCGCGACCCTGAAACCGCGCAAATCGCCGTGCAATCGGCGCTCACCGGGCACCTGGTGTTCACCACCATCCACGCCAACAACGTGTTCGACGTGATCGGCCGTTTCACCCAAATGGAAATCGACCCCTACAGCCTGGTGTCGGCCCTCAACGCGGTGCTGGCGCAACGTTTGATCCGACTGGTCTGCGCCAGTTGCAGCGCGCCTGTCACCCCTACCGACGATGAATTGCTGGCTTCGGGCCTCGACCCTCAACAGGTCGGGCATTACCAGTTTGTGCATGGCAAGGGCTGCGGCCACTGCCGGGGCACGGGCTATCGCGGGCGCAGTGCGATCGCCGAGCTGCTGCACCTGGACGACGAGCTGCGGCAAATGATTGTCGAGCGCCAACCCATTTCGAAAATCAAGGCCCACGCCTGCAAACGTGGCTTGCGCCTGCTGCGCGAGTCGGCACTGGAACTGGTGCAGCAGGGGCGGACCACGCTGGAGGAGATCAATCGTGTCACTTTTATCTCGTGATCGATATGTCGCCGTACTCGGCGCCAGTGGTGTTGGCCTTGGCCAGCGCCGTGGCAGCGAAACCCTGTGGCTGGGCAGCGTCGGCTTCATCGACGAAGGCTTCCATGCCTGGGCCGTCGCCCTCGAAACCCTCGACCGTTTGCTGGGCGAGCACGCGCCTGCCGGTGCGGAGCTTTGCGTGGTGATCTCCGGACACTTCAGCCGTTTTTGCCTGGTGCCCTGGAGCGAAGCGATCAGCAGTCCCGACGAACTGCTCGGGTTCGCCCAACTGTGCTTCGAAGACCTTTATGGTGTTCCCACCCAGCCCTGGAGCATGGTGCTGTCGGCCGAGCCTGCGGGTTACGACCGTATCGCCACCGCACTGCCGCAAGACCTGCTGACACGCCTGCGCAGCCTGGTCAGCGGTCGCGGTCTGCGTTTGCGTTCGGTGCAGCCGTACTTGATGGCCGCGTTCAACCACTTCGACAAGAGTTTTGACCACGGCGACTTTCTGTTTGTGGTCGCCGAACCGGTGCGCAGTGTGTTGTTGCTGGCGCGGGAAGGGCGCTGGGTGTCGGTGCGTTCGGTGGGCAGCAGTGACAGCGATGCCGCACTGACCGCACTGATCGGTCGTGAAAGCCAGTTGCAGGCCTCCACCAGCGAACGGCCGCTCCATCTCTACCTGCATGCGCCGGCCCGCATCGACTCACATCCAGACGTGCCGGGCGTGCAGTTGCGCACCCTTGAAGAAGACCAGGCATCCGTACGCGACAGTTTGTACGTCATGTCCCGGGCGGTGGCCTGACATGCGCCCGCTGATGCTCGACTTCCAGCCGCGTCGCCGTTCCGGTCCATTGGGCTGGAGCTTGCTGGGCGGTGGCGTGGTACTGGCGCTGGTGTGCGTCTTCGTCCAGCAACACCTCAATGACGAGGCCTCGCAGCAGCAAGGACATTTGCAGCACGCCCAGCGTGTCCTCACCGGAGACACCGGCAGCAAACCCACGCTGACCCCGGCCGAAACCCGCGAGCAGGCACAGAACCTGGCGGAAATGCGCAAGGTTTCACAGCAGCTGCGCCGGCCATGGGAGCGTCTGTTCGCCATGCTCGAAGCCATGCCGCGCGACAACATCGCCTTGCTGGCCCTGACCCCGGACGCGCGCAAGGGGCAGGTGCGGATCAGCGCCGAGGCGCGGGATCTGGAAGCCATGCTCGAATTTCACCAGCGTCTGGAAGCCAGCGAAGAGCTGTCCGACGTGTCGTTGCTCAGCCACGAAATCGTCGCCAACGTGCCGGAACACCCGGTGCAATTCAACCTGTCGGCCAGTTGGGAGATCGGCGATGCGAATCCCTAGATTGATCGTCCACGAATACCTGCAAGGCCTGGGCGTTCCTGGTCTGGCGGGCATGGCGCTGCTGGTGGTCGGCTTGGTGTATGGCCTGGGCGCGTTGATGCCGGACTGGCAAGCGCTGCAACAGCTGAGCCAGCAAACCCGCGAAGCCGGCGAGTACCTGGCCAAGGTTGAAGACGGCAGCGTCGCCGCCCCGGTGGTGCCGCAGCGCCAACTCGACGACTTCCCCAGCAAACTGCCGGCCCAGCCTCAGGCCACCGTGGCCATCGACAAAATCTACGCACTGGCCACGCAGGAACACATCACCCTGAGCCGCGGTGAGTATTCACTGGGCATCGACCCCAAGACGCACCTGGCCCGTTACCAGATTCTGCTGCCGGTGCGGGGCAGCTATCCGCAACTGCGGCGCTTCCTGCACGCCTTGCTCGGCCAGTTACCGGCGGTGGTGGTGGAGGACCTGGAGTTGCAGCGTAAAAAGATCGCCGACACCGACCTGACCGGGCGGATCCGCATGACCCTTTACCTGTCGAGGTCATGATGAATACCAAACGTGTAGCGGGTTGGGTGGCGTTCTTCGGCGTGGCCGCGGGGCTGGCCTGGGGGCCTCAATACTTCCAGCAGGCGGACGACGGTGATGATTCGTCCACCGCCGTGGCAACCACCGGCAAAAACAAAACCGGGGGCGCGCTGTCAGCGGTCTCCGCCAATGGCAAACCGGCGGTGATCAAGGACCTGAGCCCCTCCGGCGACCTGTTTTCCTCCCGCAGCTGGAAGCCGGCGCCGACCCTGGCCAGCGTCACCGAACAACAACTCGTCAACCAGACCCCGGTGGTACAAGCCCCCAGCGTACCGCCGATGCCATTCCAGTTCGTTGGCAAGCTTGATGACCATTCCGACCTGCAAATATTTTTGTTGAGCGGCGAAAAAATATACGTCGTACGCAAAGGGGATGTGATCGACGACACATGGAAGATCGAGCGGATATCCGATATGGAACTCAGCTTTGTCTACTTGCCTCTGCATTTGTCCCAGACTTTGTCTGTGGGGAGCGCGCAATGAACAGATCCCGTTTGCTGTTGAGCGTTTGCATCACTGCAGCGCTGGCTGCGTGCAGTTCGGCGCAGGTCGCTAACCAGGAGGCCACTGCACTGATCGAATCAGGGCAGTATGAAGCCGGCCTGGCACGCATTGAGGAAGGGTTGCGCGAAGACCCTCGCGATACTCAACTGCACATAGCCCTCAACAGCGGACGTGCCCTGGCAGTCAAGACGTTATTGACCCAGGCAGACATGGACCGCACACAACGCGATTTTGCTTCGGCGCGCATGGCCTACCACCGGGTATTGAACATCGAGCCGAACAACCGTCGCGCCCAGGACGCGCTGCACCAACTCGACTACCTGCGCAGCATGGATGAAAAACTCGAACTGGCCCGTGGCGATCTGCGCCGTGGCGATATCTACGGTGCCGACCGTCAGGTCAAACAGATCCTCGAACTCGACCCCAAGAACGAGGGGGCCATGGAGTTGCAAGGCAACATCCGCCTGGTGCAGAGCCGCAACGTGGTGCCGTACCCACAGCTGCGTACTCGTCTGGACCGGCCGGTGACCCTGGAGTTTCGCGACGCCAACTTGAAAACCATCTTCGAAGTCTTGTCCCAGGTGGCAGGGTTGAATTTCATCTTCGACAAAGACCTGCGCCCGGACATGAAAGCCACGATCTTCGTGCGTGACGTGCGCATTGAGGACGCCGTGCAACTGCTGCTGCAACAGAACCAGTTGCACCAGAAAGTGGTGAATGAGAACACCTTGCTGATCTACCCGGATTCACCACAGAAACTCAAGGACTACCAAGAGCTGGTGATGCGCACGTTTTACCTGACCAGCATTGATGCGAACACCGCACTGAACATGGTCAAAACCATGCTCAAGACCCGCGACGTGTTTGTCGACGAACGCCTCAACACCTTGACCATGCGCGACACTGAAGACGCCGTTCGCATGGCGGAAAAGCTCCTGCAATCGCAAGACCAGTCCAATCCGGAAGTGGTACTGGAAGTGGAAGTGATGGAAGTCGCCACCCAGCGGATTCTCGACCTTGGCCTGCAATGGCCGAACACCTTCGGCGTGATCAATAGCGATGGTTCGGCGGTGTCCGTTCTCGATCAACTCAAAGGCATCGACTCCAGCCGGATCACCATCAACCCATCGCCTCAGGCCAAGATCAACGCCCAGGACAAAGACATCAACACCCTGGCCAGCCCGGTGATTCGGGTCAGCAACCGCGAACAGGCGCGCATCCACATCGGTCAGCGCGTGCCGATCATCAGCGCCACCTCGGTGCCTTCGACCCAGGGCCCGGTGATCACCGAAAGCGTGACCTACCTTGACGTCGGTCTCAAGCTCGAAGTGCAACCCATCGTGCACCTGAACAACGAAGTGGCGATCAAGATCGCGCTCGAAGTCAGTAACGCCACGCCGCTGACGCCGACCGCTCAGGGCACCATTCCGGTCCAGGTCGATACCCGCAATGCACAAACCACGCTGCGTCTGCATGACGGTGAAACCCAGATTCTCGCCGGCCTGATGCGTGATGACCATGGCAGCACCGGCAACAAGATTCCCGGCCTTGGCGACATTCCCGGTTTGGGCCGCTTGTTTGGCAGCAACAAGGACGACGTCAGCAAATCCGAGTTGGTGCTGTCGATTACCCCGCGGATCGTGCGCAACCTGCCGTACCAGAGCCCATCGGACATGGAATTCACGACCGGTACCGAAACCAGCATGCACATCCAGGCCCCGGACCGCCGGATGGAACCGCAGATCCAGAATGAGCACATTGATCGGCCAATGACTGGCATCAGCACCGAAGTGACTGTTGGCCGGCCGGTGGCGGCAGCCACCACTCAAGTGACCGTTGGCCGGCCGGTGGCGGCCGCTACCACTCAAGTGACCATTGAGAAGCCTTGATCATGAACGCCTCGCAACGTGGTTTTACCTTGATCGAAGTCGTTGTGACGCTGGCCCTGATCGGCCTGCTGGCCGGCATGGCCGCGCCGCTGACCGAGACCGTGGTGCGCCGGGGCAAAGAGCAAGAGATGCGCGCCGCGCTGTACCAGATTCGCGACGCCATCGACGCCTACAAACGTGCCTTTGATGCCGGTTATATCGAGAAGACGCTCAACAGCAGCGGTTATCCACCGAACCTCAAAGTGTTGGTGGACGGCGTGCGCGATGTGCGCAGCGCCAAGGGGGCCAAGTTCTACTTTTTGCGTCGGGTGCCTCATGACCCGCTGGCCACGGTCAAGCGTGACGACGACGGTGGTTGGGGCGTGCGCTCTTATGACAGTTCGGCTGAAAACCCGCAGGAGGGCGAAGACGTCTTTGACGTTYATTCCAAGACCCGCGGCAAAGGGCTCAACGGCATCGCGTACCGGGAGTGGTGAGCATATGCGTCGAGAAAAGGGTTTTACCCTACTGGAACTGATGGTGGTCATGGCAATCATCGCGACGTTGATGACCATCGCCTTGCCGCGCTACTTCAACAGCCTTGAAGCGTCGAAAGAGACCACGTTGCGCCAGAGCCTGTCGGCCATGCGTGAAGCGCTGGACCACTATTACGGCGACACAGGACGCTATCCCGATTCGCTCGATGAACTGGTCGAAAAGCGTTATCTGCGCAATTCACCGACGGATCCGATTGCCGAGCGCAAGGACACCTGGGTCTTGGTCGCGCCCCCTGACGGCGTGGCGGGCGGGGTGGCTGATATCAAAAGTGGAGCCACCGGGAGGGCGCATGATGGCAGCCTGTATTCCGAGTGGTAAGCCGGCCGACGAGGCGGGGTTCACTTACCTCGGTGTGCTGTTTCTGATCATGATCATGGGCATGGGCCTGGCCAGTGCCGGCGAGTTGTGGGCAACCGCTTCGCGCCGCGACCGCGAACGCCAATTGCTGTGGGTCGGGACCCAATACGCCCAGGCACTGCGCAGCTATTACCGCAGTTCGCCAGGTCTTGCGCAGTACCCCAAAGAGCTGGCCGACTTGATACAGGACGAGCGTTTCCCATCGCCCAAGCACCATCTGCGGCAGTTGTACCCGGACCCGATTAACGGAGGAGGTGAATGGGAGTTGATGCGCGGTTTCGATGGGCGCATCACGGGCCTCAGCAGCGCCTCGACGGACACGCCGCTCAAGCAGACTGACTTCCCCAGTCAATGGTCCGATTTCGCCGGGATGGCGAGCTACAAGGACTGGCAGTTCGTGGCCGAGAAAGCCTTCAATGATGGTGCGTCCGGGCCCAAGCCTCAGTCCCAGACCCCTCAGGCACTGGCGCCATGACGAGGCGCTGGCTGGCGGCAGTGATCCTCACGTGCGTGGCGTCCTTCGCCAGCGCCGCTGAAGAGGACGAAATGCTCGGTTTCATCGTCGATGACACGATCTCGCACATCGGCCACGACTTTTACTACTCGTTCAGTGAACGACTGCGTGCCTCCAGCCGGATGGATTTCAACCTGGTGGTCCGCGAACGTCCATCGGCGCGTTGGGGCAGCCTGGTGACCGTGGAATTTCGGCAGCGGCTGGTTTATCGGCGCTTCCTGCCGCCAAACACCGTGGAACTCAAGGACGAGGCCTATGAGGCAGCCGACTTGGTCCGCGCGCAGATTGTCCGGCAGAAGCTGGAGGCTTTATTGCAAGACACTACGGACCTGGAGAGGGACGAATTATGAAAACGAAAACGTTCTTGCAGTGCACCGGCATGCTACTGCTCGGGCTTGGAAGCGGTAGCGTGGTCCAGGCCACGGAGTTGGTCTACACCCCCATCAACCCCTCGTTCGGCGGCAACCCGTTGAACGGCACCTGGCTGCTCAACAACGCCCAGGCGCAGAACGACTACGACGACCCTGACCTGAAAAGCCGCACCGCTGTGGCCGGGACTTCGGCCCTGGAGCGGTTCACCAGTCAGTTGCAATCACGCTTGCTGGGGCAAGTGCTGGACAACATATCCTCGGGCAACTCGGGGAGCCTTTCTACCGACGCTTTTATCGTCAACGTTGTCGATGACTCCGGTGCACTGACCATTGAAGTGACGGACCGATCGACCGGTGAAGTGTCGGAAATTCAGGTGAATGGCCTGGCCCCTTGAGGGGGTTTTGGGACGATGGGGAGTTAGGGATATGAAAAAAATAATAGCGCTAGGGCTGATGGTGGCAATGTTGCAAGGCTGTAATCTGCGTCAGCCGATGTCGGCCGAGCAGGACACCGAAACCCCGACCCTGACACCTCGGGCGTCGACCTATTACGACTTGTTGGCCTTGCCTCGACCCAAGGGCCGGTTGATGGCAGTGGTGTACGGTTTTCGCGATCAGACGGGGCAATACAAACCGACCCCGGCGAGTTCGTTTTCGACCAGTGTGACTCAGGGTGCGGCGAGTATGTTGATGGATGCATTGCAGGCCAGCGGCTGGTTTGTGGTGCTGGAACGTGAAGGTCTGCAGAACCTGCTGACCGAGCGCAAGATCATTCGTGCCTCGCAAAAAAAACCTAATACGCCGGTGAATATCCAGGGTGAGCTGCCTCCGCTGCAAGCGGCGAACATGATGCTCGAGGGCGGGGTCATTGCCTATGACACCAATGTGCGCAGTGGCGGGGAGGGCGCGCGTTATCTGGGGATCGATATTTCCCGGGAGTATCGGGTGGATCAGGTGACGGTGAACTTGCGGGCGGTGGATGTGCGCAGTGGGCAGGTGCTGGCTAACGTGATGACGAGCAAGACGATTTATTCCGTTGGCCGCAGTGCGGGGGTGTTCAAGTTTATCGAGTTCAAGAAGTTGCTTGAGGCTGAGGTGGGGTACACCACGAACGAGCCGGCGCAGTTGTGTGTGTTGTCGGCGATTGAGTCGGCTGTGGGGCATTTGCTGGCGCAGGGGATTGAGCGGAAGTTGTGGCAGGTGGCGGGGGATAATACGCCTGACGCTAATGCGACGCTGGACCGGTACCTGACTCAGACCAAGGTTGATCCGGAGAGTGAGTGAGCGCCGGGGCGGCCTTCGGGTCGACCTGGCTCTTCCCTTGATGTACCCAGGTCAAAGTAGGGAAGCTGGCTGCGATTGGCCGATTGATACCCTTTCTCAAAGACGGCTATCGAAACGGATACTCGTATCGATATTCGTTCGTCTATTCAACTAAAAAGTAATTAGCTAATAACCGTGGTCTTATAGCTTTTCGCTGAATTTAATCGAGGCTTAAGCATATGGATGCACTTATATCTTTATAATAATTTGTGATTAGTCAGGGCTGCTTTTATGTCTTTATGATCTGTCTCACAACAACTCGTGAGACAGGAGGTAGCTCGATGGCAATTCAAATCAAACCGGTCGCGGGTCGAATTGGCGCGCAATTGGAAGGCGTTAAATTAGATGGACATATCAGTGCTGAACAATTCGAGTTTATTAATCAAGCACTGCTGAAATACAAAGTTCTGTTCTTTCGCGACCAACATCTGGATGACGCTGAACACGAAGCCTTTTCCCGGCGCTTCGGTGACCAGGTGCCGCATCCAACCGTACGTTCTGCTGAGCAAAGCACCGCCATTCTGAACCTTGATGCCAAGGAAACCCGGGCCAATTCCTGGCATACCGATGTGACCTTCGTTGCCAATTACCCGAAAATATCCATCTTGCGCGGTGTGGTCATTCCGCCTTACGGCGGCGACACGGTATGGGCTAATACGGCGGCAGCCTACGCTGATTTGCCCGAGCCATTAAAACAACTTGCAGATAATCTGCGCGCGTTACACACCAACTTATATGACTATGCGGCGCCGCGTAATACCGATGAGTCGGGTATTAAACGTTATCGCGAACAGTTTGCGGCTGAAGTCTACGAGACTGAACATCCATTGGTGCGGGTGCATCCGGAGTCGGGTGAAAGAAGTTTGTTGTTGGGGCACTTTGTCAAACAGATACAGGGCGTAAGTCATGGTGATTCGAAACAACTGATTCGCTTGTTCCACGACCGTATTACCCATGTCGACAACACTGTGCGCTGGCGCTGGCAGGAGGGCGATGTGGTGATCTGGGACAACCGCGCCACGCAGCACATTGCGATCAACGACTACGGCGACGCCCAGCGCATCGTGCGCCGGACCACCATCGACGGTGATGTGCCGGTGGGGGTGGATGGTCGCTTGAGCCAGGCGATCAAGCCAAGCCCGGACACCCGCTCGCCGAAAACCGAAGCCGACAAAAAACATCTCGCCGCCTGACCGGCCGACTCTCATTGATTCAAGGAAGACGTGTCCATGGCCTCATTCAAAGCTGATTTCCTGTTTCGCAAGGGCCGCATCGCTGCCGCGCTCGCGGTGGTACTGACGGTACCGTTGGCCCAGGCTGATGTAGTGCGTATTGGTGTAGCGACGGCGGGCGGCGGTGACCCGGTCACCTTCAGTGGCTCGACGTTGGGCATCGTGCGTAACCAGCAATTGTTGGAGAAAGCCTTCGCTGGAAGCGGAACCGAGGTGCAATGGTTCTTCTTCAAGGGGGCGGGGCCGGCTGTCAACGAAGCCTTGTCAAACCAGCAACTCGACTTCGCTTACCAGGGCGATCTGCCCGCAGTCGTCGGGCGCTCCAATGGACTGGACACCAAGTTGCTGGCGGCATTGGGTGTACGCGCCAATCTTTACCTGGCCGTGCCCAAGGGCTCTCCCATCAAAAGCATTGAGGATCTGAAAGACAAAAAAGTCGCCCTGTTTCGTGGCACCAACGGCCACCTGGTGGCAATCAACCTCTTGGCGGAGCACGGTCTTACCGAACGCGAAATCAAGGTGATCAACCTCGATACCGGCAGCACTCAAGCTGCATTGGTATCCAATGGGGTAGATGCCGCATTTGGCGGTCGCGAACTGTTCAAACTGCGCGATAAAGGTCTGATCGACATCGTTTACGACAACCCCACTCAGGATGTGCGCTACACCCGGCAGACTGCACTGGTGGTTCGGGGGGCCTATGAAAAAGAACACCCGGACAACGTGCAAAAGGTCGTCGATACGCTAGTGGACGCGGCGAAATGGACGTCGGAAGACAGCCATCGTGACGCGGTCTTCACTGAATGGGCCAAGAGTAATGAGCCCGCAGAATCACTGCGCGCCGACTTTACCGGGGTCAGCATCAGGGACAGGGCTTCGCCTCTGGTCGACAACTTCCTGCTGAGTCGCTATCAGGCTGTGGCGGATCAAGCCAAGGAAGAAAAACTGATCCGTCGCCCCGTCAGTATCGATGGCTGGTTCGAGACCCGTTATTTGCAAAAATCCCTCAAAACCAAGGGGCTTGAGAATTACTGGACGCCCTACGGACCGGATGGCAAACAGCCGGCTGGTAATGCAGTAGCGGCCGCGACCAGCAAGCAAGGGAGCTAGGCAAATGGCCAGGGCACAGACCGTCAGACTAGAGCCGTACACGGCGCCGGCACCGAACGATAACGTCAAACGTTTTCCACCGTCACCGGCCCGCCCAGTACGCAAGGTTGAGGTGTCGCGCACCTCAGCCTGGCGCGTCAGTCTGGGTGACAAGGCCTTGCCCTGGCTGTTGCCGCTGGTGTTGCTGGGCTTATGGTACCTGGGGGTGGAACGCGGCTGGCTTTCAGAGCAGGTTCTGCCACCACCCGTCTACGTTTACCAGACCTTGTCGGACCTGGTCACCAGCGGTGATCTCTGGCTCAACGCGTCTGCCAGCCTGCAGCGGGTGGTCGTCGGATTTACATTGGGCGCCTTGATCGGCATCGCTCTGGGCCTGGCCATGGGATTGTCCAGGACCCTGGAGGATTATCTGTTACCCACCTTCAACGCACTGGTGCAAATACCGGTATTGGGCTGGTTACCGTTTGCCCTGTTGCTGTTCGGTATCGGTGAGACGCTCAAGTATGTGCTGATTGCCAAAGCGGCCTTGGTGCCGATCACGCTGTGTACCTTGCAGGCTTTCCGCCAGGCGCCCAAAGGGTTGTTGGAAGTCGGCCGGGCCTACGGTTTCAGTCGTCGGCAAAGCGTCACCTCCATCGTCTTGCCTGCGGCGATCCCGACGTTGTTTACCGGTTTACGTCTGGGCTTCACCAAAGCCTGGTTATCGCTGGTAGTGGTCGAATTGGTGGCATCGAGTGAGGGGCTGGGGTACCTGATCGTCTACGGGCGCCAGCTGTTTCAACTGGACCTGGTGATGGCGGCCGTTGTGGTGGTGGGGGCACTCGGGCTGGTGATAGACCGCGGTTTCGATTACGCGGAGAAACGCCTCAATCGGGGGCGGCCAACTGCCGGGGGGCGCCTGTCATGAGTGCGATCTTGTCAGTCGGTCGCGGTAGCCGCCGATATCGCGGTTGGATCTTGCCCATTGCCGCCATAGCCGTCTGGTGGCTGGCATCAAACCAGGGATGGAGCCAATCGGGGCTGTTCGTTTCGCCAGAAAAAGTCGCTGCTACGGCCTGGGATCAAATGGCCTCGGGCAAATTCTGGCGGGCAATTTCTGCCAGCCTGGCGCGCAACCTCAGTGGCTTTTTTATCGGTACCACGCTGGGCCTGGTACTGGGTTGCCTGTTGGGCCTGTCGCGGTATTTCGAGCGATTAGTCGGACCGAGCTTCAATACCTTCAAGCAAATCTCTCTATTCGCCTGGATTCCGTTGATCTCGGTGTGGTTCGGCCTGGGCGATGTGGCCAAGGTGGTGTTCTTGTCATTGGCCGCACTGGTGCCGGTGGTGGTGAATACCTGTGACGGTTTGCGCAACGTCCCCCCCAACCTGTTGGAGGTGGCGCGGGTGTATGGCTTCACCCGTTGGCAAACCATCATCGGGGTGATGCTGCCTTCCGCCTTACCGTCGATTTTCACGGGGCTTTACCTGGCGCTGGTCTATTCCTGGCTGGCGACCATCGGCGCGGAGTACCTGTTGGTATCAGGGGAGGGGATTGGCAACACGCTGATTGATGGCAGCGAACATTTCATGATGGACCTGGTGTTGTTTGGAATGGTGATTATCGGCCTGGTGGGCTGGGGCCTCAACGCATTGGCGCGGACACTTGAGCGGCGGATGCAGCGCCTGTATGGCATCGCTCCTCGTTGATTGGCACTTTCAAAAGGATCGCAACATGCTCAACAACGGCCTGACCCTGGAAAACATCAGCAAGCGTTTCGCTTCCCGACCGGGTAGTTCGACTCAATTGCAAGTACTCGACAACATCCAGCTCGACATTGCACCGGGCGAGTTCATCAGCATCGTCGGCGCCAGTGGCTGCGGCAAATCCACGCTGCTGCGACTGATACTTGGCCTGGACGAAGAATACGACGGGCGCATCCTGCTCGATGGCAAACCCATTGACGGCACTGGCCTGGAACGCGGCATCGTCTTTCAGGATCACCGCTTGTTCCCTTGGCTCAACGTCGAGCAGAACGTCGCTGTTGGCCTCAAGAACTCACCCCTGAGCGCCCGGCAGAAACGCGACACTGTGCGCGAGCACGTCGAACTGGTCGGCTTGCACGATTTTATCGATGCCTATCCGCATCAGATATCCGGCGGCATGGCGCAACGCGTGGCGATAGCCCGCGGCCTGGTCAACCGACCGAGCGTGCTGTTGCTGGATGAACCGCTGGGTGCACTCGATGCCTTGACCCGTGCGCGCCTGCAGGGCGAGCTGCAAAACATTTGGCTCAAGGAAAAAATCACCATGATCCTGGTCACCCACGATGTGGATGAGGCGGTATTCCTCGGCGATCGGGTGGTGGTCATGCAGCCCAATCCCGGCCGCATCCGACGCATTGTCGACATCGATCTACCGCGCTCGCGCAACCGCAGTGACAGCCGCTTCATCGCCCTGCGCGACGATGTGCTGAGTGATTTCGCCGAGCTGCACTAAGCCTTTGCGCCGCGCGCGAGCTCATCTTTTCAAGCGTGTTTTTTCAAGGAACGGGAAATGTCCGAACGCCAGCTCAGCCTTAACCTCTTTATCTACCCCAACGGCCATCACGAAGCCGCCTGGCGTCACCCACAGTCGGTGCCGGAATTCTCCATGGATATCGGCTATTACCAGCAATTGGCGCTACGCGCTGAACGCGAGAAGCTTGATGCGATTTTCTTCGCTGACTCGCCGTCACTGGCCGAAAGCGGGCGTGAAGGTTTGCGCATTCGTTTCGAACCCATTACCTGGCTGGCGGCCATTGCCGCGGTGACCCAACGCATAGGCCTGATCGCCACGGCCAGCACGACCTACAGCGAGCCCTACAACCTGGCTCGCTCGTTCAGTGCGCTGGACCACCTCAGCAAGGGCCGCGCCGGTTGGAATATCGTCACCACGTCCATGGCGGCAGCCGCCGCCAATTTTGGCCTGGAGCAACATCCGTCGGCTCATGACCGCTATGCCCAGGCCGAAGAATTCGTGCAGGTGGTCGGTGACCTGTGGGACAGCTGGGAGGACGATGCGCTGGTGCTGGACAAGGCTTCCGGGGTGTTTGCCGACAGTGACAAGGTGCATTCGATCAACCACGTGGGCACTCACTACAAGGTCGCAGGCCCATTCAACTCGCCACGCTCCCCGCAGGGTCGACCGGTGCAGGTGCAGGCCGGCTCTTCCGAGGATGGCCGCGATTTCGCCTCCAGGCATGCTGAAGCGATTTTTACCGCGCACCAGACCCTGCAAAGCGCGACTGAATTCGCCAACGACATCCGTGCCCGGGCGAAGGCGGTGGGGCGTGACCCTCGTCAGCTGAAAATTCTCCCGGGCATCAGCCCGTACATCGGCAGCACCGAAGCCGAAGCCCAGCGCAAGTTCGACGAGCTGAACGAGTTGGTGCTGCCGCACGTTTCACTCGGCCAGCTACGCCGCTTGTTGGGGGTCGACCTGTCCGGTCACGATCTGGATGCGCCATTCCCGCGCCACTTGATCAACTTCGACAGCAGCGAAAGCCAGTCCAGTCGCTTCAAGTTGATCATCGACATCGTCGACCGCGAGAAGCCGACGCTGCGCCAGCTGATTAATCGCCTGGCCGGTGCTCGCGGGCATTGGGTGCCGGTCGGTACGCCGGTGCAGATTGCCGACCTGATTGAGCAGTGGTTCCGCAGTGGCGCTGCTGATGGTTTCAACGTGATGCCGCCAGCGTTCCCCGAGGGCTTTGAAGTGTTCCTCGATGAAGTGCTGCCGATTCTGCGCAAGCGTGGCCTGTTCCGAACTGAATATGCGGGCAGTACGCTGCGCGAGCATTATGGTCTGAGTCGCCCGGTTTCGCGTTTTGCCTTGAAGTCCGCCTCATCGATCTCGCCATCGCGCAACGGAGTGCAATCGCTTCCAGATTTTGTTTGATTTCTTTATCCGCCCAAATAAAAAAACCGCGACCCAGCACCAAGGGTCGCGGTCTATTCCCCCCCATTAACTCATTGCTGTAGCACGGTGGCCTTGTTGGTACTGCCATATTGCTGCACGGTTGCCGTCTGGGTCATGCCGCTTTGGTCGACGCTGGCAATGTTGCCGCTGCCCCCCTGGGTCACATAGGCCACGTTCATGGTGTCAGCCTGTTTGACCGTGATCATGTTGTCGCTGCCGTATTGTGCGGTGTATGCCTGGTTGCTGCTGCCGGACTGGTCGAACTCGGTGCTGTTGCCGTAACCGTTGCTGCTGCCTTGCGCCAGGTTGGTCTCACCGCGCTGGTCGGAGATCAGGATGTTGTCGCTGCCGTTCTGGTCGAAGTACAGCTCGTTGTAGGAATCAGCCTGGCTGACCGTGGTTTTGTTCCCGGTGCCGGACTGGTTGGTGGTCATGATGTGGCCGGTGTCTTTTTGGGTGAAGTTGGCGACGTTGTTGCTGCCGTACTGATTGACGGTTGCCATTTGGTTGCTGCCGAACTGGCCACCCGCTTGCGGACCTTTCCAGTTGCTGGCGTAGACCTTGTTACCGTCACCCATCGAGGTGGCGTTGAGTACATGGCCGTCGCCGGTTTGATAGGTGAAATGCACGTTGCCCGTGCCCTGTTGGTACAGCGCGACGGTCGAGCTGAGGGACTCGAACTGGTCGGCGTAGATGGCGTTGAGGTCGCCAACTTGCAGCACTGTCGCGGAGTTGTTTTCGCCGAAGCTCTGGTCGACCACGGTTTCGTTGGACTGCCCGTATTGATTGATGGTGGTTTCGCTGGCGAGTTGGCTGTCTTGCCAGACTTCGGTGCCGTTGAGGTCGCCGTACTGGTTGATGGTCAGGGTGCTGCCGTCACCGTCACGCTGGTCGCCGTAGGCATAGTTGCCGCTGCCGGCCTGGTTGATGCCAATCTGGCCGTTGGTCTGGAACGTCTGTTCAGCGGTGCCGTAGTTGCCGTTGCCGTACTGGATGACTGTCGCGTTATTGGCGACGCCCAGTTCAGTCTGTTCGATGTTGGCTTCGTTGTTGTCACCGAACTGGTAGGTCTTGGCGGTCGTAGCGTCCTGACTGTCCTGATAGATGAACGAGAAGTTGCCGCTGCCTGACTGTTGTTGCAGCGCCTCGCTGCTACCCACACCGATTGACTGGCTGGCATGGGCGACGTTCAGGGAGCCAGCCTGTTGCTGGGTGATGGTGCTGCCGTCTTCGTATAGTTGCTCGGCATAGCCGGCGTTGTATTCACCTGCCTGGCTCTGGTCGATGGTGCTGCTGGCGTGGTCTTGCACCGCCGCCGCGTCGTTGCCAAGACCCTGTTGCAACTGGGTGGCGGTGCTGAATGGGGCCACGGTCTGTTTGACATCGGCGATGTTGGTATCACCGAACTGACTCTGGTTGGAAACGCTGTCATCGGCGATGGCCTGGGCACTGACAATGACCAGGATGGCGGCGGTAAGGGGCGTCAGTTTGAACATGGTGAAACCTCCAAAGTGATGCAGTGCTTAGCGATATTGTTTGACCGAAACGCTCATGCCGTTGCCGGACTGGGTCACGGCGCTGGAGAGCCCCGTACCGGCCTGGTCGATGCTGGCGTCGTTGTTGTTGCCGTTCTGGGAAATCTGCGCACGGTTGTGGCTGCCGTTCTGGGTGATGGCGGCGTTATTGCCCGAACCTTGCTGGTTGATCATTGCCATCAGGTCGTTGCCTTGTTGCAGGATGTACGCTTCCTGATTACTGCCCGACTGGACAATGGTGCCGAGCAGCGACTGGCCGTTCTGCTGCAACAGCGCGACATTGGCCTGACCGTTCTGATCGATCAGCGCATGCTGGCCAACCGGCGGTGGCAACTCGCCAAGGTCGGTGCCCGGGCCGAGGTCGTCGTTTTCCATCAAGTCGTCGGCGCGCACGCCCGCACTGCTGCAAAGCAGGAGCAGGCAGAGCAGGGCGGCGGTCGGCGTTT
Source organism: Pseudomonas sp. P1_F1_2 (assembly GCF_056405815.1). Taxonomy (NCBI): domain Bacteria; kingdom Pseudomonadati; phylum Pseudomonadota; class Gammaproteobacteria; order Pseudomonadales; family Pseudomonadaceae; genus Pseudomonas; species Pseudomonas sp. P1_F1_2. The sequence goes on from NZ_JBFUBK010000032.1 coordinate 36,126, forward strand.
TCATGATTCAATCCTTTGTCAAACGGCCTGCCCCATCCACCGTGACGGTGGATGGGGCGAGGGCTCAGTTCGAGACCACCGACACCGAGCGCACGGTGCCTTGGGACGAGCTGATGGTGGCCGTCGGATTAACCGACGGAATGACCGTGGTGGTGTTGTTCACCGTGAGCTTCCAGCGACCGTTCACCGGTACCGCGGTGCTGCCCAGGGTTACCAGCCCGGTCGGGGTGGTCACCTTGATGGTGATGGTGTTGCCGGTGGTCACCGATGAGGTGCCCGCAAAGTCCCAGGTGAAGCGGTTGTTGGAGCGAGCCGTCACAGAGGCCGTGGTCACCGTGAAGGTTTCCGCAGCAGGCCTTGGCGAGACTTGCACCGTGACCGTTGCCGGCGTCGACGCGGCGCCGAAGCTGTCCCGTGCGAGGTAGGTAAAGGTCGTGGTGAAGGCCGTGGTCACCGTGCCCGGTGGGGTGTAGGTGATGACGGTGCCGTCGGTGCTGACGGTGCCGCGACCGGCCGCCGGTTGGCTCACGATGGCTGCGCTGAGTGGCACGTTGCCTTCCGGATCGGTGTCGTTGGCCAGCACACTGATCGGTATCGCCACGCCCAGGGTCGTAGCGGCATCGTTGACAGCCACTGGTGGCCGGTTAGGTGCCACCGTAATGGTCACGGTCGCGGCGGTGGTCGAGGCCAGTCCTTTAGAGTCTTGGGCCTTGTAGGTAAAGGTCGTGGTCAGCGGTGTCGTGACGGTGGCGGGTGGCGTGTAGACCACCGCTGTTGTGCCACTCAATGCCACGGTGCCTTGCCCGGCCGCCGGTGGGGTCAGTGCGGTGATGGTCAGTGGCACGTTGCCGTCTGGGTCGTTGTCGTTGGTCAGCAGGTTGAGGGTGACCGGCACCCCGAAACTGGTGCTGCCCGTGTCGGCGACGGAAATCGGAGCCTGGTTCTCACCGGTGTCCGGTGCCTTGCCCACGACGACCACTGGCTCGGTGTCACTGCCGCCCGCGGCCGACTTGATCGTAACGGTGGCCGGTGGCTGCGTCAGATCCGGGACGGTCAAGCTCTGCAGAGTGCCGTTCTTCGACAGCCTTCCATAACCCTGGGCAACCATGTCAGGTATGCCCACTTCGTCGGTGGAGGTGGCTTCGATCAGCAGGCTGTGATTGCTCCAGCTGTAGCGAGCCGTCTGGATTTTCACCACGTCCGAGAGTTTGCTCGACACGGACGTCGGGCGGGTCGAACCGGTCGGGTTGGTGGCGGTGATCACGACGACGGGAGGCACAGCGCCATTGACCAGGAGATGCTGGCCGAAGAACACGCCGTTGTTATCGCCCACCATGGTGGTCAGGCAAGGCGAAACAGGCGGGCCGGGGACCAGAGCGATGCTTTCGCGGAAGCACAGGGTTGAGCCGGTGTCTGCTTTACCGAAGACTTCGACGCGGGTGTTGATGCCCCCTGTTCCTGAGGTGCGGCGGTAAGTGGCACGGCTCAAGTCCACCGGTGTTTGCGCACGGTTGTCGAGCACTTTGCCGGACAGGGTGAAGAGGTTGGCCTGGATAGTCCCGGCGGGCCCCTCGATGCGCACGAAGTTGGTGTTGTTGGGGCTACCGGTCACTGCTTCGGTGAGGTTCGGGTCGCCAACGAAGGTTTCGATGGCGCCGGTGTCCGGGTTCACTTCCGTATAAGGCCCGTTGACGCTTTTCAGGAACGGCCCGATGGCACCGTTGACCGCGCCGCTGAAGACCCCTGGCGCACCGACGCCGACGTCTCTGGTGATGTTGATCGCACGCCGGCCAGGGCTGGTGACGTTGACCGTTTCCACACCGTAAGGGTGGGTGATGGTGTAGGTGCCGGCGACGGGGATGTTGATCCGCATACGGATCCGCGCGAAGCTGATTTGATCACCGTCGAGCGGGTTTCCGCCGGCAAATGCAGCCTCGATCCCGGCGACGTAGGCGTCCATCCCATAGCCTGCGGCGTTGTTGGGGATATTGGTTTCTGCGAGGAACCAGAAGGATTCGTCTGGCCAGTTATCCGGGAACACCATCGGCTGGGTGTCGTCGAAAATGCCAGGTGTCGGCAGCAGGGTACACATGTAAGCCGGTGGCACACTGACGGGGACCCGCGAGCTGGCGGCTCGGGACTGGCACAGTTCCATCGACAGCAAATTGTTGTCCTGATACCAGATCGGGAACTTCCCGGAGGCAAAGCTATAAGGGCCGGGGTCAACGGCAGCGAGTTGCGCGAAAGCACTGCCGGACAGCGATAGAGTCAGTCCCAAGGCGTTGAGCGCCAGGCGTGGCCAATTGTTCATGATGCCTCCTGATGAGGATCTGGGCATGAGAGCGTTCATTGCACGATGACCACTTCTTCGGTGTCGCTGCCGCCATTGGATGACGTCACTCGAACCTGGGCTGGCGGATTCGGCGAGATGCCGGTGGCCAGGCTTTTCACTGCGCCATCGCCAATGAGGGCGCCGATGGCGACCCCGGTACCCGTGGTGGCGGTGAGCACCGGTGGTGAGGTTTCATCACTGGTCGAGGCGACGATGGTGATTTGTCCGCTGTTCAGGCTGTACTCGGCACGGGAAATCACCACAAGGTCGGTCAGGGGCGACGACAGGGTAGTGGGAGTGCTACTGGCGATGGCCAGGTGGTTGTCGGCAGTCACTTGCAGGGTGCTCGGCAACGTCGGATCGGTCGAAGACTGCGCATACCAGTGGCCGGTGCTGTCCGCTTCGGTCAAGTTCAGCACCGGGTTATTGCTGTCCAGGGTCACAGTCGCCGGTGGCGGCGGGGCCAGGACGAAAACATCCTGCTGGGCCTCAGGCGCACTGGTGCCGGCATGCCGTGAATAGGTGCTGCGCTGCGCAATGACCGGGGTTGGCCGGACCACGCTGGACAGCTTGCCGGAGACAGCAAAGAGGGTGGTACGCAAGTCCAGGCCATTGGGACCTTCGATGCGCACGTAGTTGGTGTTGAACGGGCTGCCGGTGACGGCTTCCGTGAGGTTCGGGTCGCCGACGAATTGTTCGGCGGCGCCGTTGACCGGGTTGGTCTCGGTATAAGGACCGTTGACACTGCGCAAGAATGGCCCGACATCGCCCTTGAGCGCGCCGTCATAGGTTTTCGCTGCGCCGATGCCGATGTCCCGCGTCATGTTGATCGCCCGCCGCCCAGGGGTATCGACGGTGAACACTTCGACGCCGTAGGGGTGGGTCACGACATAGGTCCCGGCAACGGGCACATCGATGCGGATGCGGATTCGCGCGAAGCTGATCTGGTCGCCTTCCACGGGGTCGCCGCCGCTGAAGGCGGCTTCGACTGCCGAGACATAAGTAAGGTCGATGCCTCTGGCCGCATCGACGATGGTGGTTTCGCCGGTCGCCCAGAACGCTTCGTCAGGGAAGTTGGTCGGGAAGACCATCGGTTGGGTGTCGTCGAAAACACCTGGTGCGGGAATCAACGAGCACATGTACGTCGGGGCGCCAGGGGCGCTGGGTACCCTGGAACTGACAGCCTTGGACAGGCATAAGTCCAGGGTGCGGCCGTGGGTGTCTTGGTACCAAGCAGCGAAATTGCCGTTGGCGGGCAAGTAGGGTCCGGCGTCCACGGCAAACAGCGTCGCGTGCGCAACGCCTTGAGCCAGAGCGGTCACGACCAGGGCGGTCGCGGTTTTGGACAGTAAAGGGTGCATGAGTATTCCCTCTATCAGAGTACCGCCCCTCGGGGACGGGTCAGTTGCGGGTGAGGTCGGCAACTTCCATACCAATCTTTGAAAACTGGCGGCAGAGGCCCGTAGTGATGGCGTGGGGTGCTACTAAGGTCTGACGGCGACGGACACCGAAGCGGGCGACTGTCCCCACTTTTGGGGGTGGATGGGGCCAGTGGGTAGGTGGGGAAAAGAGGGGGGGAGCCCCCCGGAAATGGGCAATCGCCGAGCAGTGGGCTATAACCCTATAGGGAGTACCGGGGAACATCGGCCATGAATTCGCAAGTAACAGCCCTTCTCAAAGAACAGGGTGATATTCGCTTGAGCTCGCGCAAACGGCCGTTCAATCTGCTGCGCTGGTTTTCGCTGATCAGCATGGCGGTGATCGGCACGGTGGCGGTGGCATTGGGGGCTGTGTCCACGCGTTTCGTGATTACCGAAAGCGTGCAGCGCGATGCATTGCTGACCTCCCAGTTCATTGAAGCGATTGCCTCGGCGGAGGTGCGCCATGTCTCGATCCCTAACGTGCGGACCATGGGCGAGCTGCTCGACCCACRCAAGGACAAGGATTTCCCCGACGTCGACCCGATGGCCCGTGCCAGTGCCCGGGGCGAGTTCCTTGACCATGTCGCACATTTGCCCGACGTGATCCTGGCCAACATTTATTCGCCTGATCGTATGGTGATCTGGTCGACCAATCCGGCATTGATGGGCACCAGGATTCATGCCGATACCGATCTCGATCAAGCGTTCGCTTCCAAAACCCCGGTATCTGCCAGTTATCACAGCGTCGACAAAGGGCGTATGGAACAAAAGTTTGTCACGCCGCCGGACTACATATTTATTGAGAACTACATTCCCTTGTTCGATGCCGACCGCGAGACCGTCACTGCGATGGTCGAAATCTACAAGGAGCCCAAGGATTTGATCGAACGCATGGAGCGCGGCCTGGCGCTGATCTGGCTGGCCACCGCGTTGGGCGGCGGGCTGATTTACCTGGGGCTGTACTGGATCGTGCGGCGGGCGGCGATTCTATTGGCCACACAGCAAAAACAACTGATCACCAACGAAACCTTTGTTGTACTCGGGGAGATGTCTTCGGCAGTTGCCCATAGCCTGCGCAACCCGTTGGCGACGATCCGCTCAAGTGCCGAACTGGCGCTGGAGTTTGACAGCGGCCCGGCGCACAAGAACATCAACGATATCGTCGGGCAGGTGGACCGCATGTCGAAGTGGATCAGGGAATTGCTGCAATCCTTGCGCCCGCTCAACGATGAAGCGGAGCCGGTGAACCTGGTGGCGTGTTTGCATGACAGTCTGCTGGCCTTCGAGCATCAAATCGCCAAGGCGGGGATTCACGTGGTGTTTCAGCCGAAGGAAACGCCAATGGTGTTTAGCCAGCAGGTGCAACTGACGCAGATCCTCAATAGTTTGCTGGCCAATGCACTGGAAGCCATGGACGAGGGTGGCACCCTGACCATCACGCTAGAGCCAACCGATACCAAAGGTATTTGCGTGGTGGTGAGCGACACTGGCAAAGGCATGAGCGAAGAACAGCGCAGCATGGCATTCCGTCCGTTTTACACCACCAAGCAAGGCGGGCTGGGGGTCGGACTGGTGCTGGTCAAGCGAATCATGGATCGTTTCGGGGGCGGAGTTACCCTCAATAGCCGTGAAGGCGAGGGCACTACTGTCCGCTTGTCGTTTAATCGGATTCCCTGAAAGCGGGTATGAACTTTCCCCGTTAGCGGGTGTCAAGCCCCAGTCGTTTTTTMCGGATATGGCACATTGATGTTGATAAGCCATTGTTTTAGCGCGTGTTAATACTTTCGTATAAATCAGTTACAAATCTGGCGAGTTCTTTGCAAAACCCCATTACCCCCTTCACGACTTCGAGGCGGCTGGTGATGGAAAGAAAAGCTCGTTATCCCTACAAATGGTTTGGCCTATTGGCGCCTGTTGGCGTCGTTCTGACGATGACGCTGGGCACAGCGAGTCTGCGTGCCAGCCCGATCGATGACGAGCGACAGCCTGAACCCTCCGACCCTTCGGCTTACTACGATGAGCCGGCTGACGAAGCCACGGCGTTGAATGCGATTTTGAGCATGCCGGAGGCCAACCAGGACTCCTTCGATTTGCCCGATGGCGTCAAGGGCAACCGCGACGAAACGCGCATAGAGAACGTCCTGCCGCCTGCGGTGCAGACCAGTTTCAATTACCCCACCAATGGCAAGCCGAGTCCGTTGTTTGGTGCTCAGCCCTTTACTCAGCAATTGGTGTTGTTTGAAGAGTTCGGCCCGGAAAAACTCGATCCCACCACACCGGCGGCACCCTTGGGGTTTCCACCGGCAGCGATCGGCCCGTTGCCACAGCAGGACCCGACCAGTGTGGCCCGCAGTGCGCCACCGAGCGCGGCACTCGATGCCTTCATGCGTCAACCGGGGCTGACGCCGTTCCCCAGTCAGTTTTCCAACGTGGTGGACCGCAACCCTTGGCAGGCGCAGATCGAGATTTTCCTCAATCGCCATATCGGCTCGGCGGCTGAAGGTCGTCCGCCAGGAAAGGGTTGGTCACATCAGCGCTGGAATGAGTTCTACCCGCAAATGGCCTACAAAACCGTGCAAACCGGGGTGAGGACCAACACCGGGTGGCGTGACAGTCATCAGATGCATGGCTACGCCGTGGGCGAGTTTGGCCCCGGTGGCCTCTACCACAACGTCGCTGGTGTACAGGCCACCGATGGCACCGCCAAAGGCGTCGATGCGCGTTTCCACCCGAACATGCCGGTGCAGAATCACAACTCGGTCTGGACCTTCGACGGCACGTTGCCGCCTAAATTGCTGATGGTGCGTTACGGCCAGCCGGTATTGATGCGTCACTACAACGGCCTGCCAATCGACCCGTCGGCCAACATGGGCTTTGGCCTGCACACCATCACGACCCACGAACACAACGGCCACGCCCCGGCGGAAAGCGACGGTTATGCCAACGCGTTTTTCTTCCCTGGTCAGTATTACGACTATCGTTGGCCGATCCAGCTGGCCGGCTACGACACGATCAACACCGATGCGCACGATCCACGCGCGGCGTTCCCTTGCGCACCGGGCGAAACCCTGTGGACCAATGACATGAGCCCGAGCCGCAAGACCTGCGAGAACGGCACGATCAAGATCCGTGGCGACTGGCGCGAAACCATGAGCACCCACTGGTTCCACGACCACATGCTCGATTTCACCGCGCAGAACGTCTACAAGGGCAACGCGGCGATGATGAACTACTACAGCGCCCTGGACCGTGGCAATGAATCGGTGAACGACGGCGTCAACCTGCGTTTCCCAAGCGGCAGTGCGTTGCCGTGGGGTAACCGCGACTACGACGTCAACCTGGTGGTGGCCGACAAGGCTTGGGATCAAAGCGGTCAGCTGTGGTTCAACCCGTTCAACACCGACGGCTTCCTCGGTGACCAGGTGCTGGTCAACTGGCAATGGAAACCGACCCTGGATGTGCGCGCTCGCAGCTACCGCTTCCGTATCCTCAATGGCTCGGTGTCGCGTTACTACAAGCTGGCGATGGTGCGGGAAATCAAAGGCACCAGCGGCGAATTCCAGGGCCCTAAAGGTTCGGGGGTGTCCTATTCCCGCGTGCCGTTCCACATGATTGCCAACGACGGCAACATCATGGAACACAGCGTGCCATTTGACGGCACCATGGACCTCGACGCCGACGGCGACAAACAGAACCACAACGCGATCCTGCCGACCCAAGGCATTGCCGAACGCTTCGACATCATCGTCAACTTCGCGAAAAACGGCATCAAGCCTGGCGACAAGGTGTTCTTCGTCAACCTGTTGGTGCATGACGACGGCAAAGGCCCGAAAGAGCCAGTGTCGCTGGCAGACGTGCTCTCCGAGAAATACCTGGCGGTGATCAAGCAAACCAGCAAAGGGCCGATGTGGGACAGGGGTGACCCGGCGGTGGGCAAGATCCTGCAACTCAACGTCAAGGCGTACACTGGTCAGGACCTGGCCATGGACCCGGCAGCGTACGAACCGGCCAAACCGGGTAAAGCCGAAGGCCTGGTGATGATCCCGCTGAAGATCCATCGCGACAACGCGGCCGACAAGGCGCTGCTCGCTCAGGCACGTCACCGCACCTTCACCTTCGGCCGGTCGGACGGCACCGATGAAGCACCGTGGACGGTCAAGACCGATGGCGGCTTCGGCTTCCACATGGACCCGCGTCGCTTGAACACCGCGACTCACTTGGCTAACGGTCCGACCGATGCGGGGGCTGCCGGTTTCGGCACCCTGGAGGTCTGGAACATCAAGCTCGGCGGCAGTGGCTGGAGCCACCCGGTGCATGTGCACTTMGAGGAGGGGATCATCCTCAGTCGAGGCGGCAAGGCGCCACCGGAATGGGAAAAGTGGGCGCGTAAGGACGTGTACCGCATCGGCTCGGAAAAAGACGGTCTGGACAATGTCGAGATGGCGATCAACTTCCGCGAATTCGCCGGGACCTACATGGAGCACTGTCACAACACCCAGCATGAAGACAACTCGATGCTGCTGCGTTGGGACATTGAGAAACCCGGGCAATTCCAGTTGATGCCAACACCGCTGCCAAGTTGGGATGGTGTGCGCTACGTCAACTCCGCCGCACTGCCTACCTTCCGTACTGGCGACGGCTTCGGCCCTAAAGTGACGGTCAAACCATGAAACGCCGCGAGGGAGCCGACATGAACACGAACATTCACACGCCGCGCTCCCGCGCCTTGGGCATGCACCTGATATTGGTACTGGTTGTCTGTTTGTTGGCCAGTCAGGTGCTGCTGGCCCATGAGGGTGTGCTGGCGCCGACGGAGTCGGCGACACCCTGGGGCGGCGATTATTTCCCCAACACCCTGCTGACCGACCAGGACGGTCAGCAGGTGCACTTTTTCGATGACCTGATCAAAGACAAGGTGGTGGTGATCAACTTCATCTTCACCTCATGCAGCGACTCCTGCCCGCTGGAAACCGCACGCCTGCGCCAGGTGCAAAAGCTGCTCGGCGACCGGGTCGGCCAGGACATCTTTTTCTACTCCATCAGCATCGATCCCTTGAGTGACACACCCGAAGTGCTCAAGGCCTATGCGCAACGCTTCAAGGTCGGGCCGGGCTGGAAATTCCTCACCGGGGAATTTGCCGACGTCACCGAGCTGCGCAAGAAACTCGGGCTGTTCATTGAAGGCGTCGACAACGGGCGCAGCAAGGACCACAACCTGAGCCTGATCGTCGGCAACCAGAGCACCGGTCGCTGGATGAAAGCATCACCGTTCGAGAATCCGTGGATTCTGGCCGATCAGTTGGCCAACACTTTGCAGAACTGGAAAAAAGCCAGCGTTGAACAAAGCTACGCCAACGCCCCGGAAATTCGCCCGCCCAGCAATGGCGAAGAACTGTTTCGCACCCGTTGCGCGTCGTGTCACAGCCTTGGACCGATGGACGGCCAGGGCATTGGCATGCGCAGCATTGGCCCGGACCTGATCGGTGTGACCCGTCAACGCGACCCGGCCTGGCTCAACCGCTGGATTCGCGAGCCAGACCGCATGCTGAAAGAGAAAGACCCGATTGCCGTGGAGCTGTTCGAGCGTTACGAAAAAATCCCGATGCCGAACCTGCGTCTGGATGAGAAATCCGCGCAATCGATTATGGAATTTTTGCAGGAAGAAACCGATCGACAGCAGCCGTTGCAAGCGGCGCAGGCGCAATAGCGGCGAAATACTATCATTGGCTCAGTCAGGCACCGTCATTGACGCCTACACTGATCTGAAACACGGCTGAACAGGCTAGATACGAGCATCCAGGACACCCCCTATGCCGATACTCGAACAACAACAAGAACCGGCACCGATCACACCGGCTGTCGCAGGCCAGAGCCGGGGTGGGCAGTTCAATCTGTTGCGCTGGTTTTCCCTGGCCAGCTTTTTCATCATTGCCGCCGTGGCGTTGGGGCTTGGCTATATCTCCACGCGTTTTGTGGTGACCGAAAGCATCGAGCGCGATTCCATGCTGACCGCGCAATTCATTCAAGCCATAGGTGACGCCGAAATTCGCCATGCCTTGATCGACCCGGCCAGAACCATGGGCGAGATGCTCGACCCTCGGCTGGACAACGCTTATCCCGACGTGTCCCCAGGCACCCGTGCGGCGGCGCGCATTGAATTTCTCGATCACGTGGAGCACCTGCCGGACATTTTGTTGGCGACGGTGTACGCGCTGGATCGTACCGTGGTCTGGTCGACGAACCCGGAGTTGATCGGCGTGCGCATCAAAGACGATGATGAGCTGGACTCGTCCTTTGAAATGAAAGAGCTGGTGTCCACCAGCTACCACGAAATCGATGACGAGCGTCCCGAGCAGAAGCTGCTGCGCGAGCCGGAATACCTGTTCGTCGAGAATTACATCCCGATGTTCAATGCCGACAGAAGCAAAGTGGTCGCCATGGTTGAGATCTACAAGGAACCGGTCGACCTGGTGGAGCGCATCCAGCGTGGTTTCAAGGCCATCTGGCTGGCAACCGTACTCGGCGGCCTGGTCATCTACCTTGGGTTGTTCTGGATTGTGCGCCGTGCCTCGATGCTGCTGCAGAGCCAGCAGAAGCAATTGATCACCAATGAAACGTTCGTCGCCCTGGGGGAAATGTCCTCGGCGGTGGCACACAGTTTGCGTAATCCACTGGCCAACATTCGTTCCAGCGCCGAACTGGCCCAGGAAATCGCCAGCCAGAATGCGCAGAAGAACATAGGTGACATCATCAGTCAGGTCGATCGCATGTCACGCTGGGTTCGGGAATTGCTGGTGTCGTTACGGCCGATGAATGACGACTGCGAAACGGTCGATCTGGTGCTGGCCATCGATGACACCCTGAGTGCATTCGATGCGCTGATCAAACGGTCGAACGTGCAGGTGCGATTCACGCCTCAAGCCTGCCCACCGGTCGTCAGCCAACAGGTGCTGCTGACGCAAATTCTCAATAGCCTGTTTGCCAACGCCCTGGAAGCCATGCCCAAGGGTGGTCAATTGAGTATTGATATCGAACAGCCACAACCCGGCCATGTGCGCATGACCCTTAGTGATACCGGCAAAGGCATGACCAAGCAGCAGCAACAGATGGTCTTCAAGCCGTTTTTCACCACCAAACAAGGAGGGCTGGGCGTAGGCCTGGCCCTGGTAAAACGAATAATGGAGCGTTTCGAAGGCTCGGTCGAACTGATCAGCCAGGAGCAGGAGGGAACCCGCGTTTGTCTCAATTTTAAAGCGGCAACGGGAGGGGAATATGGAGCACAGCATATTGCTGGTCGAGGATGACGAAATCCTCGCCGAGAATATTCAGACCTACCTGGAGCGTAAAGACTTCGAGGTAACGGTCTGCCATTCTGCTGAAGATGCACTGGTGCAATTGGGAGCGTTCGCCCCTGACGTGGTGTTGACCGACAACTCGTTGCCTGGCATGAGTGGTCACGACTTGATCCAGAAGCTGCGCGTCAGCGCGCCGGATCTGAAAGTGATCATGATGACCGGTTACGGCAATGTCGAAGATGCCGTGGTGGCGATGAAAGAGGGGGCTTTCCACTACGTCACTAAACCGGTGGCCTTGCCTGAGCTCAAGCTCTTGCTGGACAAGGCGCTGGCCACTGATCGCATGGAGCGCACGTTGTCGTTCTATCAGGAGCGCGAGGCGCAGAAATCCGGCGTGCAGGCACTGATTGGTGAATCGGCGCCGATGCACTACCTGAAGAACACCATCGCCCAGTTGCTCGACGCCGAGCGGCGCATGGCCAACACCGACTTGCCGCCCGTATTGGTGGAGGGTGAGACCGGCACCGGTAAAGAACTGGTGGCCCGCGCGCTGCACTTCGACGGCCCGCGCAGCAAAGGCCCGTTCATTGAATTCAACTGCGCATCGATCCCTTCCAATCTGGTGGAGTCGGAACTGTTCGGCCACGAGAAGGGCGCCTTTACCGATGCCAAGGACCGCCGTGTCGGTCTGGTGGAAGCGGCCGATGGTGGTACGTTGTTTCTTGATGAAATCGGTGAGATGGATTTGTTGCTGCAAGCCAAACTGCTGAAACTCTTGGAAGACCGGACCATTCGTCGGGTCGGTTCGGTGAAGGAGCGCAAGGTCGACTTGCGGGTGATCAGCGCCACTAACTGCAACCTCGAACAGATGGTGCAGCAGGGCAAGTTTCGCCGTGACTTGTTCTTCCGCCTGCGGATCATCTCCATCAAAGTGCCGCGCCTGTATGCCCGTGGCGAAGACATTCTGCTACTGGCCCGGCACTTTTTAGCCGTCCATGGCAAACGCTATGGCAAACCGAACCTGCATTTCAGTGATCAGGCTGAAGAACTGCTGCTCAGCTATAGCTGGCCGGGCAACGTGCGTGAGTTGCGCAACATGCTTGAGCAAACCGTGCTGCTGGCGCAAAGCGACACCATCGCCGCGCATCAGTTGAACGTCTGCCTCAGCCTGGTGGATGACCCGCCGATGTATCAGCATGAGCCGCAAAACCACGAACCACGCCCGATCTACAACGGCACTGAGTCGATGAACCTGCCTGAAGTCGAGCGCGACATGGTGCGCAAGATGCTCGACAAGACTGACTGGAACGTCACCAAGTCCGCACGGCTGCTGGGCCTGAGCCGAGACATGCTGCGTTACCGGATCGAAAAACTCGGCCTGGCACGTCCGGACAAACGCCAGTGGTAGGCATTGACCTGTGTTACAAGGCGGGGCCCTGGCGCAGGCATGACAACATGCAGCTCGGGTCCTCGACTTCCTGGTTCACGTAGACGCCGTGTTCCTCGTCGTAGGTGCGAATGAACACTCGCACCGACGCGTCCGCCACCGTCGGCAAGCGGGAGTCGTGGAACACGTGCTGACTCGACACCGGGATGAACGTTTGTGGAGAAGACGAAATGTACGCGCCCGGCGGAACAATACTCATGGAGGGCGGCACCGGGTGGGAAAAGGGTTGATCCTTCCCGTAATAGTTGAATTCACTGCTTGATTGGTCGGTTTCCATCAGGCTGTCATCCGCGTGCACGCCGGTGGCGACCAGGCAAAGGGCAAGCAACAGCGTTTGTTCGAACGTCTTCATGGCAACACCTGCGAAGTCGGATTTCCCGTGTTTCCCCAAGGTCATTAACTATAGCGCTCCCGTGTAAAAAACGTCCGTGAGGCGCCGATTGCGGCTGGTCGCACAAGCCCTCAAACCCGGCGACACTCGGCCCATCTACACATTTACACCCCCCATCCCTCCCTCACAGCCTTGCGAATCCCCTCCAGCAACATCGCAAACGCCGGGTTGTCATTGTTCTCGCGCCAGATCAAATGCAGCTCGCTCTGTACGCCTTCCCCCAGATCGATATCCCGAAACACCACGTTCTTGAACACCACGCTGGTGGCGCAGCGAGGGACCAGGGCCAGGCCCATTCCGGCGTTGACCAGCGCCAGAATCGTCAGTGACGAACCGAGCCATTGCACGTATTCCGGAGCGACGCGGGCTGAGCGCAGCATGCCGGTCAATAGTTCGTTGAAGGGCGGGTAGGCGGCGTGGGAGTACATCAGGAACGGTTGCGCGTCGAGGTCTTTGACGGACACGGTTTCGGCACTGGCCAGCGGGTGGCGACTGGGGACGGCCAAGACAAAGGGCTCGCGCACCAGGCACTCGGTGGCGTAACCCGGTTCCAGCAAGGGCGCGCGGACGATACCCAGATCGATACGCCGGGCGCGAAGGGCTTCGTGCTGCTGGTAGGTGTTCATCTCCGCCAGATCGATTTTGACGTGGGGTTGTTTGAGCCGTGCTTCGGCTATGACCTTGGGCAGGAACTCGTACACGGCGCTGCCCACGAAGCTGATGTTGACCGAACCAATGTCGCCTTCGGCAAAACGCCGGGCAGTGACGGCGGCTTGCTGGGCGCGCTCCAGCAAGTTCTGCGCTTCGATGAAGAAGGCGCGGCCGGCGGCGGTGAGGGCGACGCTGCGGGTGGAGCGGGTGAACAACTCGACACCCAGGTGATGCTCCAACAATTGGATCTGTCGACTCAGGGGCGGTTGAGTCATGTTCAGTCGTTCGGCGGCACGACGGAAGTTGAGTTCAGTGGCCACGGTGGTGAAGCAGCGCAGTTGGGTCAGTTCGAACATTGATCTAATCCGGGTATCAATCGAATGCCAGTTTAGATTAGACGGGATCAATTGCCGCGTCCATGATCGGTTCGTCCCTAAAAAAACAATGTCGGGAGTCGCCCTTTGAAAACCCTCCAGAGTCCGCCGGACCCGAATGTGCTTGCCCGCGCCGCGGCCAAGGTGAAGCGCCATGTGTTGCCGCTGTTTGTGGTGATGTTCATCGTCAACTACATCGACCGGGTCAACATCGGCTTCGTACGCAGCCACATGGAAACCGACCTGGGCATCGGCGCAGCGGCCTATGGCCTGGGCGCCGGGCTGTTCTTCATCGGTTACGCGATATTCGAAGTACCCTCCAACATGCTGCTGCAGCGTTACGGTGCTCGTGCCTGGTTGACGCGCATCATGTTCACTTGGGGCGCAGCTGCCATGGCCATGGCCTTCGTGCGTGGCGAAACCAGCTTCTATGTACTGCGCTTCATTCTCGGCGCGGCCGAAGCGGGTTTTTTTCCGGGCATCATTTACTACTTCACCCAGTGGCTGCCGTCGACTGAACGGGGCAAAGCCATGGCGATCTTTCTCAGCGGTTCGGCCATTGCTTCGGTCATTTCCGGCCCGGTGTCCGGTGCGCTGCTGAACGTCAGCGGTTTCAGCCTGCATGGCTGGCAGTGGATGTTCCTGATTGAAGGCTTCGCCTCCATCGTCCTGTGCGGTTTTGTCTGGTCCTGGCTGCAATCCCATCCGCGTGAAGCGAAATGGCTGAGCGTCGAAGAAAAAGACGCCCTGACTGGCGCCATCGCGCTGGAACAGCAAGCTCGCGAAGCCGCGCAGACGATCAAGCCGTCGATGTTCAAACTGCTGGCCGACAAGCAAATTGCCCTGTTCTGTTTTATCTACTTTTCCATTGCCCTGACCATCTATGGCGCCACGTTCTGGCTGCCGAGCATGATCAAAAAAATGGGCAACCTCGGTGACTTCCAGGTCGGCCTGTTCAACTCGATACCGTGGCTGATTTCCATCGTCGCTATGTATGGCTTCGCCGCCATGGCCAGCAAGTGGAAATACCAGCAGGCCTGGGTGGCGTTGACGCTGGTGATTGCGGCGTTCGGCATGTTCATGTCGACCACCGGCGGACCGATCTTCGCCTTTGTCGCCATCTGTTTTGCGGCCATTGGTTTCAAGGCCGCCTCGGCGTTGTTCTGGCCGATTCCGCAAGGCTATCTGGATGCGCGCATCGCCGCGGCGGTGATCGCCCTGATCAACTCCATCGGCAACCTGGGTGGTTTCGTGGCCCCGACGGCGTTCGGTTTTCTCGAACAAAAAACCGGGTCTATCGAGGGTGGGCTTTACGGCCTGGCCGCCACATCCCTGGTCGCGGCCGTGGTGATCTTTTTCGCTCGCACGGCCCCTCGTGGCGACGCCTTGCGCTCGCTGAACGGCAAACCCGCGGAGGACGCCGCCTGCAAAACATCCACCAGTCAACCCGCCTTGAGTTCAGGTTCAAAGGGAGCAGCCTCTTGAAAATCAAACGAGTCACCGTCACCCCCATCGCTTTCCGTGATCCGCCACTGCTCAATGCCAGTGGTATCCACGAGCCGTTCGCGCTGCGCTCGATCATCGAGATCGAGAGCGACAATGGCTACATTGGCCTGGGTGAGAGCTACGGCGACGCTCCGGCGCTGGCGATCCAGCAGCAATTGCAAGACAAGCTGATCGGCCTCGACCCGTTCAACCTCAATCAGCTGCGCGCCATCGTCCAGGCCACCGTGGCGGCGAACAAACCGGCGAGCATCGCCGGCGCGGAACTGGCGCCCGGTTCTCACGCCAGCAAAGCGGTGAGCAACGCGTATTCGGCGTTCGAAGTGGCGTTCCTGGATTTGCAGGCGCACTCGCTGAACGTGCCGTTGGTGGACTTGCTCGGCGGTGCGATCCGTGACGAGATTCCGTTCAGCGCCTACCTGTTTTTCAAGTACGCCCAGCACATTGATTCGCCTTACAAGCCCGACAGCTGGGGGGAAGCGCTGAACGAAGAACAGATCGTCGCCCAGGCTCGGCGCATGATCGAGACCTATGGTTTCAAGAGCATCAAGCTCAAGGCTGGCGCGCTGGAGCCGGAGCATGAAGTGGCGTGCATCAAGGCGCTGAAAAAGGCCTTCCCGGGTTACCCGCTGCGGATCGATCCGAACGCTAACTGGTCCCTGGAAACCTCGATTCGCATGGCTGAATTGCTGGGCGACGACCTGCAATATTACGAAGACCCGACGCCGGGCCTGGAAGGGATGTCCGAACTGCACAAACGCACCGGCCTGCCGCTGGCGACCAATATGGTGGTCACCGATTTCGATGAGTTTCGCCGCAGTGTGGCCTTGAACAGCGTGCAGATTGTCCTCGCCGATCACCATTATTGGGGCGGCCTGCGCGACACTCAGGCGCTGGCGAAAATGTGCCAGACCTTTGGTTTGGGCGTGTCCATGCATTCCAATTCGCACCTGGGCATCAGCCTGATGGCCATGGCCCACGTCGCCGCGTCGGTGCCGAATCTCGATTACGCCTGCGACACGCATTACCCGTGGCAGGAGCCGAACGAAGAAGTGATCAAGGGCGGCAAGCTGCCGATCGTCGATGGTTGCGTGAAAATCACCCGCGCGCCGGGGTTGGGCCTGGAGCTGGATCACGATCAACTCGGCAAACTGCATGACCAATACCTGACGTGCGGCATTCGCCAGCGCGATGATGTGAAACAGATGCAGCGTTACAAGCCTGAGTGGAAAACCATCAAGCCACGTTTTTGAAATCTAGCTAACAGTGGCTTTCAGTGAGCCGAGAGGTTCACTGAAAACCCCGGTTTGTGACCACCAAAAAACCTGTGGGAGCGGGCTTGCCCGCGATGAGGCCCCACCTATCAACACACCTCTGAAGGCTGCACCCACCGCGTCCGATACACCCCCGGCGCACACCCCAGCCAGCGCAAACAGGCGCGGTTAAAACTCTGCACATCGCTGTAGCCCAACCGGTCGGAAATCTCCACCAACTCCAGGTCTGCCGCCTGCAACAAATCTTCCGCGCGGCAGCGCCGGTACTCATCCTGCAGCTGCGAAAAACTCCACCCCAGCGCCTTTAACCGGCGTGCCGCCGTGCGTTCCAGCAAATGATGGTCGTTACAAAACTGCTGCCAGTTGGCGCTGGCCAGATCGGCGATCAAATGGTCGCTGACTTGCTCCAGCAACGTAGGCTCGCTGTTGCGCCGGGTCTGTTCCAGCAACTCCACCAGTGTGTGTTCCAGCTCATGGTTGCCCGGCGTCAGCGCGGTCACGAACAACTGTCGGTCCAGGCGAATCGAAGGGTGCGGTTGTGCCCAATGCACCGGTGCGCGGAACGCCTGTTCGTGATCGGTCGGGTTGGCGGTCCTTGGCCACGCGAGGCCAACACTCAACACCGGATCACGTTCCAGGCCACTGGCGAGAAACTTGCGGCGCAGCATGCTGCACAGGCTGATGAGGATGTAATCGGTGGTCGCCGCACCGGCTTTCACGCTGCCGCAGTCGAGCAGGCGCAATTCCACACCGTCATCGCTGCGCACGATCTGGGCCTGGAAATGCCCGTTGAAGAACGGGAAAAACCGCTCGAAATACGCGCAGGCACTTTCCAGTGACGCCGCCACGTCGAACAGGTAGGTCAGGCCGTTGGTGGCGGTGGAAACGAAGCGACGGCCCGCCGCCAGACCGATCAACGGGTCGCCGGTCTGCTCCAGCGCAAAGGTCCAGAAGCGCCGCGACAGGAACAACGGAATGCGCATGAAGGGCGTGCGCAGCTCGAACAGGCTGCGTCGAAACAGACCTTCGAGGGTATCCCGGGCAACGCCTCGGGCCAGCAGTTCTTCGATGGCCGGCAGCAAGGTCGGCGCATAAAACGCATTCGGTCTTGATTGATGGGACCTTGGTTGATGGGGCAGTCGCTGATCGCTTTTTGTCATGTAGGGCTCACAGCATGTTCCGGGACACTGGTTAGGCTGCTCGACGTTAAGCGATTTGCCGGAGCAAAACCATGCTTGATTTACGCCAGCTCGACCTGAACCTGCTGCTCGCCTTCGATGCCATTTACCAGCAACGCAGTGTCACCCGTGCCGCCGAAGTGATGTGCCTGTCGCAACCGGCCATGAGCAATGCGCTGCGCCGCCTGCGCGAATTGTGTGGCGATCCGCTGTTCATCAAAAGCCGTCTGGGCGTGACGCCGACGCTGGTCGCGCACCGTTTGGCGGACTATGTGCGCGCCGCCCTGGAATCATTGCGCGATGGTTTGCGGATGATTCCGGCGGCGCGGCAGAACAATCCGTTGTTACGCATCAGCTGCCTGGATTGCCTGCAACCGGTGCTGCTCGATGCCTTGCTCGAATCCCCCCAGGCCGACTGGCAGGTGCGCTATTTCCAGCCGCGCCGTCGCGATGCCTTGCAGGAGCTGGCCAGCGGCAAACTCGACATCCTCATCGACCTCGACCAACCGCTGGCCGGGCTCGCCGGGTTGCACAAGCAGGTGTTGCCGGCCGACCATTACGTGTTTGCCTATGGCGCCGCGCTCAAGGAACCGCCGCGCACCCTGCAAGCCTTTCTTGAGCAACCGCAGATTCAGATTTCCAGCCGCCGCGACGGCCTCAGCCCGGTGGACTTGCACCTGGGCTTGAAAGGTCTGCGCCGAACGATTGCGGTGAACACCCAAAGCACACTGGCCGCCAAGCTGATCGCGGATCGGCAGCCCTTCGGCATGAGTCTGCCGAGTCGGGTCGCCAGTGTACTCGGGCTTCAACAGGTGCCGTTGCCGCTGGACGAACCGGTAGAACTGAAGCTGGCGCTGTACATCGAGGGCCGTTACCGCTTTGAACGCAGCCGTGAAGAAGCAATGCATTGCCTGCTGCGCGCCTTGGGTGAGCCCCGAGCGATGATGCAGTCATTTGCGCGTCGCGCCTGATTCAAAAGCAACGCAGAACCCCTGTAGGAGCCGAGCTTGCTCGCGATGAGGCCATAACATTCAGCCTCTATGTGACTGATATGCCGCCATCGCGAGCAAGCTCGGCTCCTACAGGTTTTGCGGTGTTAGACCTGATCCACCGCGAGCAATCGCTGGTCCACCGCCAGGATCGCTTCCACCATCGCCAGCGCTGCCGGCGTCAAAGAATGACCGGGGCGGCTGACGATGCCGTAGTGCAACTGCAGGGCCGGGTCATCTCTGGGGATGTCGGTAAAGGTCAGCAAGTGGATATGCCCCTGGCTGGCCAGTTCATCGAGGGCTTCCATGGTCGCGATGCCGACGGCGTCGGAGTGCATGACCACCCGGCGAATCGCATCGAATTGCGCGCATTCGACGCTGGGGTTGAAGTCCGGCTCGCCCTGCACATCGGCGAGGATCTTGCGAATCATCGGCGGAATCCGGGTGCCGACCACGGCGTAGTCGAGCAGGGCGCGAAGGGGCAGGCGTTCACCCGTCGCCAAGGGGTGGCCGACGCGGCAAAAAAATCGCCCGCGACGGGGCCGCAACAGTTGCACCTGATACTGCGGATCACCGGTGAAGTAACGCGAATCGGCCACCAGAAATTCGATCTGCTGTTCACGCAGCCACAGCGCCAGTTGCTCCCAGTCGCCCAGGTGAAAGCTGGTGCGAATCGCCGGGTGCGCTTGAATGAACTGCGCCAGCGCTTCAGGCACCAACAGTTGCGCCGGGTAAGGACCGCAGCCGAAGTGCAGTTCGCCGCCCGTCAGGCCGTTGTATTGAGTCAGCTCGTTGTGCAGCGCCTGGCTGCCGGCGAGCAAGCGCCGGGCGTGTTGCAACACCAGTTCGCCCTGGCCGGTCAGGCGGAACTCGCGGCTGCTGCGTTCCACCAGGGCACAGCCGAGGTCCCGCTCCAGGGTCTGGATGCTGCGACTGAAGGCTGGTTGACTGAGGTTGATCGCCTCGGCGGCGCGGCCAAAATTACGGTAATCGGCGAGCGCCACGAGGTGGCGAAGCTGGCGTAGGTCCATCATGCGTCTCCTGCATTCCTGGAATACTTTTAATGCATTGGATCGATACCACGACCACTGGCATAACTACAACCCTGTTTACTCGTCGTAGCCTGCCATGCCTGATCAACCGTTCGTTTCCAGCGCCTTTACCCGCACCATTCTCAGCCACGCCCAACAGTCCGGTTTGTGCCGGGAGCAATTGCTGCAACGGGCCGGCATCAACTTGTCGTGCCACGATGGGCAAGGGCTGCCGGTTCCCGCGCACCTCGTCGAAAAGCTTTGGAGTGAATGTGAACGTCTGGGCGCGGGCGCGACGTTTGGCTGTGAACTGGTCAACGGGATGGCGACCAATTGCCTGCAAGGGCTGAACATTTTGCTGGACTCCGCCACGACCCTGCGCGCCAGCCTGGTCTGTTTCACCGAGTTCCTGCCACGTGTCACCAACTACGTGATGGCCGAACTGGAAGAGGCGCACGGGCAGGCCCGATTGCACCTGCGCGCGACGGACCAGCAACCGCATTTTTTCGGTCTGGATGCCGCGGCGTTGACCCTGGTGCGCAACATCGCCCGACGGGTCGGACGGGCGCCGGGCGAGGTGTTTGTCGAGGTCTGCCTCACGCCGCAACAGGCCGCGGGGCAGTGGTTACGCAGCGTCGGCATCGACGTGCACGAGGGGCCGCACCTGTGCCTGACATTGCCCTTGGCCAGCCTCGACGAACCGCTGCTGGGGGCCAATCCGTTCTTGCATCAAAGCATGCTCAGGCACTGGCAAACCGCCGCCGCGCACACCGCCCGCAGCGACAGCCTGGACATGGCGCGGCATTGGCTGACGGCCGGTGATCAACCCATCGAACGAATCGCCGAACGCCTTGGTTACCGCCAGCCGAGTAACTTCATCCGGGCCTTTCGCAAACAGTTCGGTATCACCCCCAAACAGTTTCGCCTCTCCTTGTAACCACACCGGTCTGTAGCAGCTGACGAGCTCCAGCGAGGCTGCGTCCGGCT
>NZ_JBFUBK010000033.1:0-56467 GCF_056405815.1 Pseudomonas sp. P1_F1_2
GTATACCGAAGACCAACTGCGTGCCCTGAAACAGGCCAGAACCCGCGTTCGATTGCAGGTCGAGCAACAGGCTGATGGCAGTCTCAAGGGCTACGGGTTCTACACCGGGAAAAATCGCGATTGGGAAATGGTGGATGTCGTGCAGTTCACAGCGCGCGGCAGTCAGCAGGTGGCGGATCTCGGGGACGGTGTTGAGCTGATCTGGACACCGGCTGTGGATGGTTCAGACATCCTTGGCATTCCTGCGCTGGAGGCCGCACCGCAAGCGCCGCACATTTGGGTGTATCCGCCTACGCCGGCGGCGGACAGCATTATCGTCAACCCGGTGTATCCGCCTGAGTACAAGGACTTCATTCTTGTGTTTCCGGTGGGGTCGGGGGTGAAGCCGTTATACGTGGTGGTGGCAAGGCCTATCAGTGGTGACCACAGCTATCATCCTCCACCAAAAACTCTACCGGCATTCCCCGACGCGAATCCGGTTCGGACTAAAGGAAATCGAAAACGCTGGGAAAGTAAGAAGCGCATTTATGAGTGGGATTACCAACATGGCGCCGTCGAAGTGTACAACTGGGCAGGGGATCACTTAGGGGAATTTGATGCAAAAACTGGCAAACAGACCGGAAAAGCAAAACCTGAAAGACGGACATCAACGAAGTAATGACGAGGGACAAAAATGACATTTATCGCAATCAGCGGATTTTTCCCCGAGTCGAATCCCGACAATTCATTGCAATATGAAAAGGATGTGCCGCAAGCCTTAGAGGATGCCGTGTTGAACGTCATGGGCTGGTCAACCTTGTGGGATGTACCTATGGGTGAGTACACACTCTCTCCCGATCAAGCCAGTGTGATTATGGGCTTGGTGGGTGACCCCTTAAGAAAAGACCTGATGTATTACATGGGACTCTGTAGCAACGACTAACAATATCGAATTTGGGATATTTGACCACACCAGGCACTAAAAACCCCGACCAGTCACCTGTCGGGGTTCTTGATCGGTCCCACTCTCCGTGTGGAATGCCGCCGTGGACGCTTCGCTTTCCGTCCACGACTCCAAGCCTAAGTTCTACGCAACGGTGACGCGGAGCGTCACTGGATGCATTCCCACGCAGGAGCGTGGGAACGATCAGAAATCTGAACGAAATATTCCTAAAAAATACTTGTGAGACGACGATGGGATTAAAACTAAGGCTGGAATGGTTTGACAAGCAAACGGAAAGTTTTGAGGGCGAAGAGTTCTCTGATGATCTGGGCGATGATGAATCAGTACTTGATGCTCTCGGAATCCCCCTGGAGAACAACATTAACAACGGAGGTTTTAATGTTGATAGACAATGGGTCGCCATTATCCAACCTTACTTTCGCCACACCATTGAAATCACCGATTCTGACTACCAAATCTCTTTTGACTACCGAGAAAATTGGTAGTCGAACAAGTACGCTGGTCCGTTCAACGAAAAAAACGGCGACTGCTGTACAGTCGCCGCCAAAAGCCGATGTTTGTGACACCGACCGAGAACCGCAAAGCGCTGAGGAGTCAAACGCAATGCGGCCCTGCCATAAAACGGATTCAGACCGGGCTCAGAACCCCCAGCGCAGCAACAGCAGCACCAGGACAACGAGGAACACCGTCTCCCCTATCATCAGGAGGATGGGCTTGATGCCGACGGCGGCCAGTTCCTTGAGCTGAGTCTTCATGCCCAGGGCACTGATGGACACCACCAGGCACCAGCGCGACAGTTCATTGACCGTGCCTTGCACGGCTGGGACCACCCAGCCTGTGCTGTTGATGCAAGCCAGCAGCAGAAAACCGACGGCGAACCACGGCAGCAGAGGCGGTCGCTTGCCTCCGGTTTCGACGCCCTGCATGCGCGTTACCATGGCCGCACAGACGATCACCGGCAGGAGCATCGCAACCCGCATCAGCTTGACCACCGTGGCCGTATCGCCCGTTTCGGTCGACATGCTGTAACCGGCACCGACCACCTGGGCCACATCGTGGATGGTGGCGCCGAGGAAAATACCCGCCATTTGCGGTGACAATGAAAACCAGTTGGCAATCATTGGATAAACAATCATTGCCATGGTCGACAGGGCCGACACACCAATGACGGTAAACAGTGTGGCGCGTTCCTTCTGCGGATGATTGGGCAAAGCCGCCGCCAGCGCCAACGCAGCCGAAGCGCCGCAAATCGCCGTCGCGCCACCGGTGAGCATGCCGAACAAACGCTGGAATCCCAGCAGCTTGGCCGCGATCACCGAAACGCCAATGGTCACCACCACCAGAGTCACCACCAGCGCTACAGGCTTCCAGCCCAGCCCGGCAATCTGCTCAAGGGTAATGCGCATACCCAGCAGGGCCACGCCGATGCGCAACACGGTGCGCGCGGTAAATTCGATACCCGCTTTGCACACGCCTTCACCGGCGAGGAAATTCAGCGCCATGCCCAGCAGCAAGGCAAACAGCATCACCGGTGCACCGTAGTGCTCGGACAAAAACGAAGCGGCTGCCGCCACGATCAGACTAACGATAAACCCCGGGGCCAGTTCGCGTGTTCGGCTATGGATACGGGTGAGAGCGATGGCGCTCATGGCGCGGACTCCTCAGAAACGATGACGATAAAAGCCTGGCCGTCGATGACTTCGACCGGGTAGTTGTTGACCTTGAGCGCGGTGGAATTAAGCAGGTAGCCACTGCGCAGATCGAAGCGCAGGCCATGGGCACAGCATTGGATCACCCGGCCATCCAGACGCCCGCCACACAGCGAGGCGCCCTGATGCGGGCAACTGTCATCGATGGCAAACAACTCGCCCTCGACGTTGAATAACGCCAGGCTTTTGCTATCGAATTCGAACAGCGCACGACCACCCGCCTGCGGCAGTTTTCCCGCAGGTACGGGGACACGAATGGTCATGACGGTGACCGCTCGCGCTGGCTTTCGTGCAAGGCGTCGATCATGGCGCCAAGCAGCGCCTCGGGCGGCTGCGCGCCGACCATGGTTATCCGGCGGTCGAACTGAAAGCTCGGCACACCGCTGGAGCCCCCCACTTCATTACCGACAAAGGGACCGGATTCGTCTTGCAGGTAATTCTTTACCGCGTCAGCGTCGTAACCACACGACTGGGCGATAGCGATCAAGGTCTCGCGGCAACCCAGGTCTTCGCCGTTCTGGAAGTACGCGGCGAACAGACGTTCAAGCAACAGATCGCGCTGGGCCCTGCTCCCCCGTGTGTTGGCATGCGCCAGCAGACGATGGGCATCTGCCGTGTTGGGCATCGTGGCAATGCGACCCAAATCGATCGCCACCCCTACCGAGTTCGCGGCCTGTTTCACCTGGGCCTGACGCATCGCTACGGCTTCGGCACTGCCCAGACGGTTGAGGTAGAACTGTGCGAACGGCTCACCCTGTACCGGCAGATGAGGCAGCAACTGCACCCCATGCCACACGGTGGTAATCAGCACGTCGGGGTGCTGCAAGCGCAGCAACTCCTGTGCGCGTTCCAGTTGGCGCTTTCCGATCAAACACCATGGGCAGATGAAATCGAAAAACACATCTATACGTAAACGACCACTCACACCTTCACCTCTAACACCGCTTTGTTACTCACTGAATCGTTGACCTGCTCACCCGCCAACCGGGCAATGTCTTTTTGGTAATGGCACTTGGCAAAAAAGAACACGGCCGCTGCCGCGATGCTCACCAGCGGCACCAACTGGAACGCCCCCTGCAAGCCGATCATGTCGGACACCTTGCCGGTGATGAACGGCCCCGGCGCCAGGCCGAGCAAGTTGTTGGCCAGGGTGAGCGTGGCAAACGCCGTACCGTGGACCGAGTAATGGGTCAGGTTGGCAACCATTGCACCGGCAGGCCCGGTCGTACCGGCAGCAATCAACATGCCCAGGCAAATCAACAGCAATTGCGCAGGCCCCGGCGGCAAGGCGAATGCCGCGGACAACAGCAGGCAACTGCCCAGGCAATAGGCGATGGCCAGCGCGACCTTGCGCTCCGCCGACTGGCGGCACATGCGATCGCTGAGCATGCCGCACAGGATCATCCCGGCGCCGCTGCACAGGACAATAATTGCCGCCATGCCGCCAGCCTTGTCGGTCGGCATGTCGTAGTAACGGTTGAGGTAGCTGGGCATCCATACGATTACGGTGCCGCCGACGAACAGCTGCAAGCCACTGCCGATGTAAGCCGCAATCACCGAAGGGCTGGAACACAACGTGCGCAGAGGACGCTTGACCACCGCGCTGACTTTTTTGCCGGCTTGTACGGCACGCTGGGGGGCGATGCGCGCTTCCTTGACGATGATCGGGTAAAGCACCGCCAGCAGCAGACCAAACAAGGCCATGCCGGCAAACGACCAGCGCCAGCCCAGCTTGGCCGCAATAGCGCCGCCCAAAGCCATGCCCAACACCGAACCGAACATACCGCCCGCCATAAAGGCACTGGCCAGCGTTGCGCGCATGTGTTTCGGAAACACCGAAATCACCACGGCAATACCGACGCTGCCATAGGCGGCCTCACCTACACCCACCATGAAGCGGGCGATAAACATTTGCTGGTAGTCCTGCGCCAACGCGCAACCCAGCGTGGCGATACTCCACAACAGCGCCATCAGCGCCAGACTTTTAACGCGTCCGAAGCGGTCAGCCATCAACGACAAAGGAAAGGTCAGCAGGCCGACCATCAAGGCAACAATGCCGCTGAGCAAGCCGAGCTGGCCGTCAGTCAAGGCCCACTCGCCCTTGAGCATCGGGAATACTGCGTTCAGCACTTGGCGTGACATGTAATCGGAAATCAACAAGCCGAACGTCAGTGCGAAGACGATCCAGGCATATTTGCGCGCAACGCCGACACCACTGGTGTCGTCATCGCCATCGGCGATTGGGTGAAAGGCCATGCAGCCTCCTCGAAACTTTCTATTATTTTTGTTATCGAGCGTATTTCACTGCAGCGAGCGGGAGGCCAAGGCCCCCCGCTCCCGCTGTCGGTCAGCCGCGTTGCGGCACACCTTTTTGCCCAGCCTTGCGGTTGGGGGCCATGCCGTTGGCCAACAGGGTTTCTTCGATAGTGTCGTACTTCATGCCGATGCGATAAATCTCACGGGCTTCTTTGCCGGTAGCGATTTCGCGACCCAGCTCATGAGCGATGCGCACGGTTTGCTTGATCTGTGCGACCGAACCAAAACGCTCGCCCTTGTGATCAATGATAGTGTCTTCGTTGCCAACGCGCGGATGCATGCCCATGGCCATCGCCATGGTATTGAACGGCAGCACGTTCTTGAGCAGCGACTCGGACGTCAGGGTGCAGCCGTCCGGTACGCGGTGGATGAAGTTGAAGAAGTTGAACGGATTAGGACCGTCGAAACCGCCGCCGATGCCGATCCAGGTCAGGTTCAATGGACCTTTGTAAAGGCCCTTGCGCACCAGACGCTGCAGAGTTTCCAAAGCGTGCATGCCGGTCAGCTGGAAGTGCGGCTGGATGTCATTGTCCATCAGACGCTTAAGGTGCTCGATAACCCAGGCTGGGCCGGCCGGCACGGTCATTTCGCTGTAGGCAGCCTGATAGGCAGGGTTGGCCAGGGAAGTACCTTCCAGGTATTCCGGGTACAGCAATTCCATGATGTTCATCTGGGTGGTGTTGATCGCCACCGTGACCTGATCCGGTTTTGGCGTCAGCTCGGCCAGCATGTGACGGGTATCGTCAGACAGCCATTTGGCGGCTTCGCCATCGCTTTCAGGGGCGAACGAAATCGAACCGCCGACCTGGATGATCATGTCCGGCACCGCTTCGCGTACGCCGGCAATCAATTCGTTGAACTTGGACAGACGCTTGGAGCCCTTGCCGTCCAGTTCACGCACGTGCAGGTGCAGAACCGTGGCACCGGCTTCGTAGCACTCGACCGCTTTCTGGACTTGTTCGTCCATGGTCAGCGGGATGTCTTCCGGGAAGTCTTCCGGCATCCACTCAGGGCCGTACGGGGCCACGGTGATGACCACTTTTTCCATGTTTTCCGGGTGCAGCGAATCGTCGAGAAATTGCATGAGTAACTCCAGTTTTTATGATTGTCCGCCTGCCGGTCATGCCTGGCAGGCGTATCTACAAATATGAATGTGGGTCTTCGATCAGAACGTCTTGTCACCGATAATCCCGGCGCGTTCCATCTTGCGATGGCACGGCGGGTAATCCATAACGGCGTAATGCTGGGTACTGCGGTTGTCCCAGATGGCGATGCTGTTCGGCTTCCAGCGCCAGCGCACTTGATACTCAGGGATGTACGCCTGGCTGATCAGGTAGCGCAGCAGCTCGCCGGCGCCAGGGTTGGCGTCCTGGCCAAAGCGCACCCTCTCAGGGGTGTGGTAGTTGCTGAAGTGAGTGGTGAAGGCGTTGACGAACAGCACCTTCTCCCCGGTTTCCGGGTGAGTGCGCACCACCGGGTGCTCGGCATCCGGGTACATCGCCTTGAGCGCCAGACGCTTTTCGATCGGCATGGCCGCACCAAAGCTCGCCTCGATGCTGTGCCGGGCACGCAGGTCGGCGATCTTCAGCTTCACGTCTTCCGGCAAGTTCTCATAGGCCACGACCATGTTGGCCCACATGGTGTCGCCGCCTACCGGCGGGCACTCCACGCAGCGCAGCACGCAACCCAGCGGCGGTGCCTCGCGCCAGGTGGCGTCGGTGTGCCAGGCGTTTTCGTAGCGGTCCATTGGCTGGTCCGGATTTTTGTAGATGCGCACCAGCCCCGGATGATCCGGGTCGCTGCCGGCCACCGGGTGATCTTCCAGCTCGCCGAAACGACGGGCGAAGGCCACGTGTTCGGCACGGCTGATGTCCTGATCGCGCAGGAACACCACCCGATGCTTCAGCAACTGGGCACGAATCTCGGCAAAAAGACCGTCGTCGTGCACCGCGTCAGCGAGGTTGACGCCGATCAGTTCGGCGCCGATGTTGCAGCTCAATTGTTCGACTTTCATGGCTGGCAACTCCTTAAATGACGAAAATCGAAGAGCCGGTGGTCTTGCGTGACTCCAGGTCGCGATGGGCCTGGACGGCATCTTGCAAGGCGTAGTGCTGGTTGATCTCGATCTTGATCCGACCGCTGCCAACGTGGTCGAACAATTCGCCGGCCAGCTCGGCTTTTTCCGCCGGGTCGGCGATGTAGTCGGCCAGGGCCGGGCGCGTCATGTACAGCGAGCCTTTCATCGCCAGCAGCGCTGGATTGAACGGCGGAATCGGACCGGATGCAGTACCGACACACACCATCAGGCCACGACGCTTGAGCGAGTCCAGCGAGCCCTCGAAGGTGTTCTTGCCAACGCTGTCGAACACCACGTTGACGCCCACGCCGTCGGTCAATTCACGAACGCGTGCGGCGACGTCTTCATGGCTGTAATTGATCACATGGTCGCAACCGTGGGTCTTGGCGATTTCGCCTTTGACGTCGGTGGACACGGTGCCAATGACATTCAGGCCGAGCAGCTTGGCCCACTGCGAAACGATCAGGCCGACACCGCCAGCGGCGGCGTGCAGCAAAATGCTGTCACCGGGTTTGAAGTCGTAGATGCGGCGCATCAGGTACGACGACGTCAGGCCGCGCATGGTCATGGCGGCGGCTGTTTCGAAGCTGATGGTTTCCGGCAACTTGATCAGCGGTGCAGCCGCGATCAGGCGCTCGGTGCTGTAAGCCCCCAAGGTGTTGAGAAAACCGGTGTACGTGACACGATCCCCCACTTGAACATTGGTCACGCCTTCCCCGACGGCCTGGACCACACCGGAAGCTTCAACCCCCATGCCGTTGGGCATAGGAATCGGGTAGGTGCCATTGCGGAAGTAGGTGTCGGCATAGTTCAGGCCAACGGCTACATGACGGAGACGAACCTGGCCTGGACCAGGATCGCCGACTTCGACCTCTTCATAACGAAGGACTTCGGGACCACCGGTTTCGTAAAAGCGAACGGCTTTGGCCATGATTTCTTATTCTCCAATCTGCAATGTTGGCTTGTGCGTCGAATTGCGCTGATTGGACTGTAGGATGACGCCTGATGAACCGCTTCTCATCAGACGACAATGGCTTTTCATTTCATGACAGAGGGGTCGGTGGGGGTTTCGACTATTGCGGGTTTTCAGGCGCGATGGGCTCTGGGTCCACCGCCTTGTCGGTGACAATGGGCAGCTCAATGCCCCAATCGCCATGCAGGTACCAATCGTCACCGATCATCTCGGCCGGATGCATCGTGCGGTCAGCACCATTGCCGCAGGCCAGAGCGGTCGCCGCACAATAACGGTTGCACCCCCAGCAAATACGTTCGGGATGTTTTGGGCTGATGGGAAAGGGCTTGGCCATGGCGGTACCCGCATGATCGAAGGGTAGGTATGTAACCTACCGCGCCCGGCCTCAACCGCCCTTGATGCAGGTCAATTACGCTCAGTCACCCTGCCCTTTTTACTCGTGCGTGCGCTGGCATCGCCCGGACTATTGCTACGAAAATTGACCATAATCATTATTATTCTCACTCAGGTTTTTTAGACTCGGGCTCTCACTTCTCAGCCCTTCTGGAAACTCTCATGCGTACCTCCCTCGCGCTGTCCTTTTCCCTGCTGTTGCTCGCCCCCCAAGCCCACGCCAAGGAATACCCGATTGGCGAACCCCAGCTGTGCCCGGGGCTGGAAGTCGGCGCGGTGTACTTGCAACCGATCGAAATGGCGCCTGCCGGCATGATGCGCGCGACCGCTGATTCCGACATCCACCTGGAAGCCGATATCCGCGCCACGGCCGACAATCGCCAGGGCTTTCAGGAAGGCAGTTTCGTGCCCTACCTGAACGTGGCTTTCAGTCTGCAAAAACAGGGCAGCGAGCCACCGATCACTGGCGATTTTCACGCCATGGTCGCCAACGACGGCCCGCACTATGGTGACAATGTGAAGTTGCAAGGCCCTGGCAAATACCGGCTGACCTTTACCCTTCTGCCTCCCGGCGGACATGGCTCCCTGGGTCGTCATACCGACAAGGAAACCGGCGTCGAACCCTGGTTCGAACAGTGTGCGCTGCACTACGAATTCATCTATGCCGGGATCGGAAAAAAAGGTGGTTATTGAATGAGCCGCCACACACACCAGAAGCCTGAACCGAGGCGCCCGGGCCCGGTTCATCGACGCCTGGCCGGGTTGATTCTGGCCTGCTCGGTCATGCCGCTCATGGCTCAGGCCCAACTACCCAGCATCGAGTTGAGCCTGCGTGACGGGCACTTCATCCCCGCCCTGCTGGAAGTGCCGGCCGGACAACGTTTCAAGATCATCCTGAAGAACATCGGCGAAGGTCCGGCGGAGTTCGAAAGCACGCCACTGCGGGTCGAGAAGGTGCTGTCACCGGGGGTGACGACGTTCGTTGTCATTCACCCCCTCAAGCCCGGCAGTTACCCGTTCTTCGACGACTTCAATCCGCAGTTGCCCGAAGGCGCCATTCTCGCGAAATAGTTGGCTCAGCCACGGAGTGTCCATGAATCAATCAATGTTCATCGTCTGGCGTGAAAGTGTCGAAGCGCTACTGGTGATCGGCATCCTCCAGGCCTGGGCCAGCCAGCAAATACAAGCCCGTCGCCTGACCCGCTACGTGTGGGCGGGCGTCACCCTGGGGTTGATGCTCTCGGGCCTGCTGGCGTTGCTGATTCTGTTTGCCGGTGACGCCATGAGCGGTTCTGCCAACGAGTGGTTCCAGGCTTCCCTGGCGCTGGTGGCCAGTGCGCTGATGGTGCAAATGGTCGGCTGGATGCACCGCAACGCACGCACGCTCAAGGCAGACCTGCACCATCGGGCCGACAGCCAACTGGCCCGTCAGGGTGGCGTGGGTCTGATGCTCCTGGCCATGCTCGCCGTCAGCCGCGAAGGCAGCGAAACCGTGGTTTTTCTGTACGGTGCCGGTGCCCGCCTGCAAGGTCCGGCGCTGGGTCTGTTTGCCGTCGGCGCAGGCGCCGGGCTGGCGCTGTCGGGGCTCACCATCGGGTTGCTGCACAGCACGCGTCGACTCATTTCGTGGCGACGGTTCTTTGCCGTCAGCGAAGTCGTTTTGCTGCTGCTCGGTGCAGCGTTACTGGTCAGCGGCACCGAGCGAATCGGCGGCCAGTTGCAGGCCATGGATTTGCCGGACTGGGCCTATGGGCTGATCGGCGAAGCACTGTGGGACAGTCGTTCAGTGCTCAATGATAGCCGTGGCCTGGGCAGTTTCCTGGCCAGCCTGACCGGTTACCGCGCAGCCCCCAGCGGCCTGACGGTGCTGGTGTTGAGCGGTTATTGGCTGGCGGTCGGCAGCTGGTTGCATCAACGCACCGCGAAGGCCGTCCCATGCCCGGGCTGAGTCGGCACAGTCGCTGGTTGCAGCGCCTGGGCGATGGCATGCGGCGCCACGCCAAGGTGATTCGCGCGGTGCAGTGGCTGGTTGTTGTGTTCTATGCGGTACTGCTGGTGCTGCCGGCGCTATTGCCGACACCGGACAGCCACGCCCGGATCATCAACAACCTGACCCTGCTCGCACAGTTTTTGTTCTGGGGTCTCTGGTGGCCGTTCGTGCTGCTGTCGATGGTGCTGTTCGGCCGGGTTTGGTGCGGTGTGTTGTGCCCGGAAGGTTCATTGAGCGAGTGGGCCAGCCAGTACGGCAAAGGCTTGGGCGTGCCGCGCTGGGTGCGCTGGGGCGGCTGGCCAACCCTGGCGTTCTGCCTGACCACCCTCTACGGGCAACTGATCAGCGTGTATGACTACGCCCAGGCCGCCCTGCTGATTTTGGGTGGTTCAACGGTCGCCGCCGTCGGTGTCGGCCTGCTGTTTGCCAGGGGCAAACGAGTCTGGTGTCGTTACCTGTGCCCGGTCAGCGGCGTCTTTTCCCTGCTTGCGCGCCTGGCCCCGGTGCACTTTCAAGTCGATGAACAGCGCTGGAAAGACAACGCCGGCCCTCGCCTTCCCCCACCCAATTGCGCGCCCTTGCTGGACATCCGCCGCCTGCAGGGCGCCAGCGACTGTCATGCCTGCGGACGTTGCAGCGGGCAACGTGACGCAGTGCAATTGATCGCCCGTTCCAGCCATCATGAAATCCTCCACGCGACGGCACGCACCCTGTCGCCGTGGGATGCGCGTTTGTTGCTGTTCGGCGTGATCGGGCTGGCGATGGGGGCGTTTCAATGGACCGTCAGCCCCTGGTTCATCGCCCTCAAGCAGTCCCTCGCGCAATGGCTGATCGGGCACGACCTGCTCTGGCCCTTGCAGGACAACGCACCCTGGTGGCTGTTGACCCACTACCCCACACTCAATGACAGTTTCAGCTGGCTCGACGGTTTCAGCATCGTTCTGTACCTGACGGCCAGCGCATTGGTGTTGGGGGGTGGTTTGCTGATCCTGCTACGGGCGGCGGCCCGTCTGGCCGGTGACCCGGCGCTGTACTTGCCCTTGAGCCTGACACTCACCCCCTTGGGCGCGGCCGGACTGTTTCTCGGGTTGTCGGCAACCACCGTGAAGTTGTTGCGCTATGAAGGCTTGCTGCTGGAATGGGTACAACCGGCCAGGGCCTGTTTACTGCTGGGCGCCATCGGTTGGAGTCTGTTCCTGGGCTGGAAACGCATGGCCCGCCAGGGCATTACCCTGCCTCGACGCGGCGGCGCAGGTGTTTGCCTGCTGCTGGCAAACGCATGGGTGGGGTTTGGCTGGTGGTTGCAATTCTGGGGCTGGAACTGAGGCCCCTCTAGATCGTTCCCACGCTCTGCGTGGGAATGCAGCCCGTGACGCTCCGCGTCACTGGACGCAGAGCGTCCCTTGAGGCATTCCCACGCAGAGCGTGGGAACGATCACTAACCGCGCAACACGAATTCTGGAAACAGCTCACGCAGGGCCGCCCACAATTCAACCTGATCAAACTGCAATGAAACACTCGACAGGCGCGGATCGAGCATTCGTTCGGTCCGGACCAATTGCACGGCAAAACGCTTGACCCCGCGCTCGCTCAAACGTCGGGCGAGGGTCAACAGCCGGGTGGGAGAGAGCAAGTGCCAATGCACCGTGGTGCGACACTCATAGTCGACGCCACTGGCCAGCAGATGCTCCAGGCTTTTCCAGTTGGCCACGCCACTGCCCCGGACACCGGTGACCGCCAGGCAATCCTCGGCCAGCGCCTTGACGTCAAAACCGACCCAATCAGCTACGGCCACAGCCCTGGCAAACGCGTCCGGCTTGATCCCGGCACTGTGCAGGCCGATACGAAAACCCATCGCGCGCACGGTATCCATGGCCGCCAGCAATCCATCCTGCAACGTGGGTTCGCCACCGCTGAACACCACGGCATCGAGCAGGTCCTCACGGCGCTGCAGGAACGCCAACACCCGGCTCCACTCCACCTCTTCGCTGCCGCGAGGCGGGATCAATTGCGGGTTATGGCAGTAACGACAACGCCAGGCACAACCCTGGCAGAACAATACGCAGGCCAGCATGCCCGGATAGTCGAGCGTGGTCAGGGGCACCATGCCCCCGACCCTGAGCGTTCGACTCATTGGCGATCGGCCGAGGCCGCGCATTCGGTGAAGTGGACTCGCTCGCGGTGCTCGGACTGTTTACCCGGATTGAACGCCGAGACCGGGCGGTGATAGCCCATCACACGGGTCCAGACTTCACAACGTTGACGTTGGGCTTGGGGCAATGTGTGCAGTGCATTCATGGTGTAGCTCCTTGCGGTTGAGTGAAACGAAATCAATGGGTCGTGCTCAAGTGTTGCTTGCGCAACAAGGCTTCGTCGCATTTGGGGCAGAACTCGTGTTCGCCATCGAGGTAGCCGTGGACCGGGCAAATGGAGAACGTCGGGGTCACCGTCAGGTACGGCAGGCGGAAGCGCCCGAGCGCTTTACGCACCAATTGCTTACAGGCCTTGGCCGAGGAAATCCGCTCGGCCATGTACAAGTGCAACACCGTGCCGCCGGTGTATTTGCATTGCAGTTCATCCTGCAACTCCAGGGCTTCGAAGGGGTCGTCGGTAAAGCCCGCCGGCAGTTGCGAGGAGTTGGTGTAATACGGCGCCTCGCGGCTGCCGGCCTGGAGAATGTAGGGGTAACGCTTGAGGTCTTCCTTGGCAAACCGGTAAGTGGTGCCTTCGGCCGGGGTCGCTTCGAGGTTGTAGAGATGGCCGGTTTCTTCCTGGAAGCGCACCAGGGTCGCGCGAACATGGTCCAGCAACTGCAACGCAAACGTGCGCCCCTGCTCGGTGTGCATGCCCTGCTCGTCACCGCTGAAGTTGCGCAGCATTTCATGCAGGCCATTAAGGCCGATGGTGGAAAAGTGATTGCGCAGGGTTCCCAGGTAGCGCTTGGTGTAAGGGTACAAACCGGCGTCCATATGGTGCTGGATCACCTTGCGCTTGACCTCCAGGCTCTCCATCGCCAGCTCCATCAACCTGTCCAGCCGCTGCAGCAAGGCGCTGGCGTTGCCTTTGAACAGGTAACCCAGGCGTGCGCAGTTGATGGTCACCACGCCCAGCGATCCGGTTTGCTCGGCCGAGCCGAACAGGCCACCGCCGCGCTTGAGCAATTCGCGGACATCCAGTTGCAAACGACAACACATCGATCGTACTTGATTGGGCTGCATGTCCGAATTGAGGAAGTTCTGGAAATACGGCAGCCCGTAACGGGCGGTCATCTCGAACAGTCGGTCAGCGTTTTCGCTGTCCCAGGGAAAATCATGGGTGATGTTGTAGGTCGGGATCGGAAAGGTGAACACCCTTCCCTTGGCGTCACCCGCCTGCATCACCTCGATGTAGGCGCGGTTGAGCAAGTCCATTTCCACCTGCAGGTCACCGTAGGCAAAGGGCATTTCTTCACCGCCGATCACCGGGATCTGCTCGCGCAAATCTTCCGGGCACACCCAGTCAAACGTCAGGTTGGTAAAGGGCGTCTGGGTGCCCCAGCGCGAGGGCACGTTCAGGTTGTAGATGAACTCCTGAATCGCCTGTCGCACTTGTTGAAAGCTCAACCCGTCCTTGCGCACGTAGGGCGCCAGGTAGGTGTCGAACGAACTGAACGCCTGGGCGCCGGCCCATTCGTTTTGCAGGGTGCCCAGGAAATTCACCATCTGCCCCAAGGCACTGCTCAAGTGCTTCGGCGGACCGGCTTCGACCCGCCCGGGCACGCCATTAAGGCCTT
The DNA here is from genome assembly GCF_056405815.1 of Pseudomonas sp. P1_F1_2. Lineage (NCBI taxonomy): Bacteria > Pseudomonadati > Pseudomonadota > Gammaproteobacteria > Pseudomonadales > Pseudomonadaceae > Pseudomonas > Pseudomonas sp. P1_F1_2. Next base: position 14,174 of record NZ_JBFUBK010000033.1, read on the forward strand.
CGTGCAACAGCGTGCGCAGCGACCAGCCCGCGCAGTAACCGGCCAGCATATCGAGGTCGTGCACATGCAGATCCGCCTCGCGGTGGGCCTGGCCGATGGCCTCGTTGTACACCTCGTCCAGCCAGTAATTGGCGGTGACCTTGCCCGACACATTGAGCACCAGCCCACCCAGTGAATACCCCTGGTTGGCGTTGGCTTGCACCCGCCAATCCTCACGGTCCAGGTACTCGTTCATCGAAGTTGCCACCTCGACCATCGTCTTGCGATCACGGCGCAGACGGCCGTGCTGCTCGCGATAGACGATGTAGGCGCGCATGGCGAAGAAAAAACCGGCGTCCATCAACACCCGTTCAACCCGATCCTGGATCTGCTCGACATGCAGTCGAGCCTGTCCTTCCAGCTGGGCCAGTACCGCCTTGAGCAGCCCCTCGGCTTCGACCTCGGTGTATTCGCCCGTGGCCTTGCCCGCGGCAATCAACGCCTGGCGGATCTTGTCCGCATCGAAGGCAACCAGACTGCCATCGCGTTTGTGCAGCCGGTTGCGTCCTACACTGATCAGCGTGCTATGCATTGGAACTCCAGACACTACATATAGGTTTTAATTGGCTTGAAAACACAATATGCAGTGCAGGCTACGGACAATGGACGTTCCTGCAATTGACCGACATCAAGAATCACCGGCAAAAAAAATCGCCCGAAGGCGATTGATTAAAACCGTTGCCTGGCGGTTCGTTTCACCCTCCGCTCATGTTCATGAATCGCACCAACTGCACCGTCCCTTCGGGGTTGAAATCGTGACGCAGTGGCTTGTGGCGCAAGGCCTGTTGCACCGCGTTGATCAAGGGCTGATCGTCCAGCGGATAGCGGCGCAACAAGCCGCGCAAGTCCAGCGCATCGTCCTGTCCAAGGCACAGCAGCAGCCGCCCTTCAACGGTCATTCGCACCCGGTTGCAGGTGCCACAGAAGTTGTGGCTGTTGGGCGAGATAAAACCGATCCGGGTGTCGGGATGCTGTGCCAGGCGCACATACCGCGCCGGGCCACCGCTGTTTTCCGTGCTGTCGAGCAACGGATGACGGCTGGCGATCAGCGCCCGGACCTCGTCGCTGGAACAGAACGACTCGCCCCGGGCACGGCCGACATCGCCCAACGGCATTTCCTCGATGAAACTGATATCGATGTGCTGATCAATGGCGTATTGCACCAGTGGCAGCACTTCATCGAAGTTGCGTCCTTTCATCACCACGCAGTTGAGCTTGACCCGCTCGAACCCCGCACCACACGCCGCCTCAATGCCAGCAAGGACCTGATCGAGATCGCCGTTGCGGGTGATCGCGAGAAACTTTTGCGGGTCCAGGCTATCGAGGCTGATGTTCATCCGCTTGACACCGGCCTCTACCAGCGGCCGGGCCAAACGTTGCAGTTGTGAACCATTGCTGGTCATCACCAGCTCGCGCAAACCCGGCAAGGCGGCAATGTGGCGGCAGAGGTCGACGATGCCGGGGCGAATCAACGGTTCGCCCCCTGTCAGGCGGATCTTGCGCACACCCAGGCCGACGAACAGCGTCGCCAGGCGCTGCAACTCCTCCAGGGTGAGCACCTGCTGGCGCGGCAGAAACGTCATGTTTTTAGCCATGCAATACACACAGCGAAAATCACAACGGTCCGTCACCGACATCCGCAAATAGTCGATCTGCCGTCCAAACCCATCCTGCATCAGCGTGCCCATCACATTCCCCTTGATCACACACTCACTGCACCAGCGGCGAGTCGGCGCCCTGTAAGTGAATACCGCGAATATCTGCCGCACCGATCAGGGTTTGCAGGTACTGCACCAGCGCCTTTTGCCAGACACCCTGTTGCAACTGGGTGCGGATCGCCGTCGAGACCACTTCATAGGGCAAGGCCTTGCCTTCGATCCGCTGATCGACGCTGACGACGTGCCAGCCAAACCGGCTTTCCAATGGCTTGCTGGCCAAACCCGGGGCCAGGGTGAACAACTGCCGCTCCAGTTCCGGCACCGTCTGGCCTTTGCTGATCTGCCCCAGCGACCCGCCCTGGGCTTTCGACGGGCAGGCCGAGTATTTCTGCGCCAGCTCGGCGAAACTGCCCGGCAAATCCGCCAGGCGTTGCAGCAGGAGTTCAGCCTGAACGTGCGCCAGGCTGCGCGCCTCGGCATCGTCCGGCGCGCATTCGAGCAGGATGTGCCGCACCGCCAGCAACGGTGCACTGTGAAAGCGGGCACGGTTGCTGTCGTAGTAACGCTGACAGGTGGCCTCGTCACACTCGGGCACCTGCACCTCGCGCTCAAGCAACAAACGCGTGGCGGCCTCCTCTTCGTTTTCGCCAGCACCCAACTCCAGTGACAAGTCGAGCTCGGCGATGCGCTGCTGCAGCAATTCGCGGATCACCAGTGCCCGGGCGGCGTGGTACACCGCCTCTTCACGGCTGGGCGCCGGATGATATTGCAGCTCCCGGGCCATGGCCTCCGGGGCAATCGACACCTCGTTGACGCTGATGATCGGCCATTCCTGCTCACTGCTGGCGATCAGTTGCGCAGGGGCTTCGTCAGCCTGCGCGGGTTCTGGGTGTGGTGGTTCAAACATCACCGCCCCACCCTCCTCGATTTCGGGCATCACCGGTTCCGCGGGGCGGGAAGAACCACAACCTCCGCTGCCACCGTTACCGCCGCCACATCCACATCCACCTGACATGATTGCCTCCTCAGATTTTCTGCCGAACGATTTGATAGCGACGTCCCAGGTACCAGACCGGCGCACTGATGATGTGTACCAGACGGGTGAACGGGAACAGCACGAACAGGGTCAGGCCGAGCAGCACGTGCAGCTTGTAGACCAGGCCAACCGGTGCCATCGCCGTCGCGGCTTCCACCGGACGCAAGAGCACGGTGTTCTGTGCCCAGTCCGCGAGCATCACCATCACCGAGCCGTCCATGTGTTCAGTGGACGCCACGATGGTCAGCAAGCCGAGCACCAACTGCGCCAGCAGCACCAGCAACACCAGGATGTCCGAGGTGCTGGACGTGGCGCGCACGCGCGGGTCGCTCAGGCGCCGTTTCACCAGCATCAGCAAACCGACCAGGCACAACAGGCCGAAAAAGCCGCCGGAGACCATCGCCAGCAATTGCTTGTGCTCGGTGCTGATCACATGGTGATAGACCGACGCCGGGGTCAGCAGGCCGACGAAGTGTCCGGCCAGCACAAACAGCACACCGATGTGGAAAAAATTGCTCGCCACGCGCATCCCGCGATTGTTCAGCATCTGGCTGGAGCCAGCCTTCCAGGTGTACTGCGAAAGATCGAAGCGTGCCCAACTGCCCAGCAGACAGATCGCCAGCGCGACATAGGGATAAACCCCGAACAACAACAGGTTCCACTTAGACATTGCGTACCTCCGCGGCGGGCACGCTGGCCACGCCTTCATGCTGAAAATCGACCCAGTGCAGCGGTACCGCGCTTTCTTCCCGGGCCTTGCCCGGCGCACTTGGCTGCGAGCCACAACGGTCTTGCTGTTCGGCCTGGAGGAAGTCCACCGCCTCCTCTTCCCACACCTTGTCCAGCGCCTCCAGCGAGTCATCCCTGGATTCGGCGGCGACCTGCGCACGCAATTGCGCGACCGCCTCCTGCGGTTCGGCGCCGGCAATTTGCAGCAGTGCCCGGAAGCAACTGGCGTACGCGCTTTCGCGCTCCTCCAGACGGGCCGCCAGCAACGCCAACAGGTGCGAAACATCGGCCAACCCTTCGCGGGCTTCGAGGTCGTCACGGGTGGACAGGAACTCCAGGTACAGCGGGATATAGTCCGGCAGCTCTTTGACGCCGATGGCAAAACCGGCGGCTTCGTACTGCGCCATCATGTCGACCATCGCCTGGCCACGGTCGCGGGACTCACCGTGGACATGCTCGAACAGCAGCAGTGACAGCGAGCGACCGCGACCGAACAAGGCACCGTAGTGCTCCTGTCCGTCCATGAGGTCGTTGCCGCAAATCAGCTCCATCAATTCGAACAACGCCCCCCGTTGCCGAGGGCTGATTTCCCGTGACTGGTGGATGGCCTGCTCGAGTTCATCGCGACCGAAAACCAGGCTTTGGGTCGGGTAATCGAGCAGCAACGAAATAACCTTGAGAATGCGCATGCTCATTCCTCCCACAACTGCACGGTTTTCAGGATGTCGCGGCGGTTGGCCTTCTTCGCCCCGAACATGTTGGTGTCGGAACTGCCGCTGCAACCGCTGCCGAAACTGAAGCCGCAACCGGAACGCTCGGCGAACGCGTCGCTCATGGCGTCTTCCCGGTGTGCGCTAGGCACCACAAAACGGTCTTCATAGTTGGCGATCGCCAGGTAGCGGTACATCTCCTCGACCTGATTCACGCTCAGCCCGACATCCTTGAGCACTTGCAGGTCTTGAACCCCGTCCACCTGTTCGGAGCGCTTGTAGGCACGCATCGCCAGCATGCGTTTGAGCGCACGCTTGACCGGTTTGACATCACCGGCAGTCAGCATGTTGGCCAGGTAACGCAGGGGAATGCGCAGGCTGTCGACATCCGGGATGACGCCGTTCATGCCCACGGTGCCGGCGGCCGCCGCGTTCTGGATCGGCGACAGTGGCGGTACATACCAGACCATCGGCAGGGTGCGGTATTCAGGGTGCAATGGCAGCGCGAGCTTCCAGTCCACGGCCATTTTGTAGACCGGCGAACGCTGCGCCGAGTCGATCACCGACTGCGGCACACCGTCGGCCAGCGCCTGGCGAATCACGGCCGGGTCGTTAGGGTCGAGGAAGATCTCCAGCTGCTTCTCGTAGAGGTCCTGCTCATTGGCGGTGCTGGCCACTTCGCTGATGCGGTCGGCGTCATACAACAGCACACCGAGGTAACGGATGCGCCCGACACAGGTTTCCGCGCAGACCGTCGGCATCCCGGCTTCAATACGCGGGTAGCAGAAAATGCACTTCTCGGACTTGCCGCTTTTCCAGTTGAAATAGATCTTCTTGTACGGGCAGCCACTGATGCACATCCGCCAGCCGCGGCACTTCTCCTGGTCGATCAGGACAATCCCGTCTTCCTCACGCTTGTAGATCGCCCCGCTCGGGCAGGACGCCGCGCACGCCGGGTTCAAGCAGTGCTCACACAGGCGCGGCAAATACATCATGAAGGTGTTTTCGTATTCGCCGTAAATGTCCGCCTGGATCTTGTCGAAGTTCTTGTCCTTGCGCCGCTTGGCAAACTCGGTGCCGAGGATTTCCTCCCAGTTCGGGCCCCACTCGATTTTCTCCATGCGCTTGCCGGAAACCAGCGAACGCGGGCGTGCGGTGGGCTGGTGCTCACCCAGCGGCGCGGTGTGCAAGTGCTGATAATCGAAGTCGAAGGGTTCGTAATAGTCGTCGAGACTCGGCAGGTCCGGGTTGGCAAAAATATTCGCCAACACGCGGAATTTGCCGCCGATGCGCGGGTTGATCGTGCCGTTGGCATTGCGAACCCAGCCGCCCTTCCACTTGTCCTGGTTTTCCCATTCTTTCGGGTAGCCGATGCCGGGTTTGCTTTCAACGTTGTTGAACCAGGCGTATTCCATGCCTTCACGGCTGGTCCAGACGTTCTTGCAGGTGATCGAGCACGTGTGGCACCCGATGCATTTGTCGAGGTTCAGCACCATGCCGATTTGTGAACGAATTTTCATGACAACTCCTCAATCCATCTCGGTCGGCAGGGGACGCGGCAGATCATCGCCGGTCGAACCATCGAGCCAGTCGACTTTGGCCATCTTGCGCACCACGACGAACTCGTCGCGGTTGCAACCGACCGTGCCGTAATAGTTGAAACCGTAGGCTTGCTGGGCATAGCCGCCGATCATGTGGGTCGGCTTGAGCACCACCCGGGTGACCGAGTTGTGATGGCCGCCACGGGTCTTGGTGGTTTCCGAACCCGGCACGTTCACGATCCGTTCCTGGGCGTGGTACATCATCACCATGCCTTCCTTGACCCGCTGACTGACCACCGCCCGGGCCGTCAGGGCACCGTTGACGTTGAAGCATTCGATCCAGTCGTTGTCCTCGATACCGGCACGTTTTGCGTCGATTTCCGAGAGCCAGACAATCGGTCCGCCACGGCTCAGCGTGAGCATCAGCAGGTTGTCGCTGTAGGTGCTGTGGATGCCCCATTTCTGGTGCGGCGTGATCCAGTTCAGGACGATTTCGGTTTCGCCATTGCTGCGCTTGCCCTTCACCCCTTCGATGGTCCGCGTGTTGACGGGTGGGCGGTAACTCATCAGTTGCTCGCCGAACGCCTGCATCCACGGGTGATCCTGGTAGAACTGCTGGCGGCCGGTGATGGTGCGCCATGGAATCGCTTCATGAACGTTGGTGTAGCCGGCGTTATAGCTGACGTGATCGTCTTCCAGGCCTGACCAGGTCGGGCTGGAAATGATCTTGCGTGGCTGCGCCTGAATATCGCGGAAGCGAATCGCCTCGTGCGCCTTGGGCAGTGCCAGGTGGCTGTGGTCGATGCCGGTGAATTCCGACAGTGCGGCCCACGCCTTGACGGCAACATGGCCATTGGTTTCAGGGGCCAGGGACAGAATCACCTCGGCCGCATCGATGGCCGTTTCAATTTTCGGCCGCCCTTGGCTGATCCCGGGCTCGCGCTCGCGGTAATTGAGTTCGCCCAGGAATTTCACTTCTTCCTCGGTGTTCCAGTTGATGCCCTTGCCGCCGTTGCCATGCTTCTCAAGCATTGGCCCCAAGGAGGTGAACTGCTTGTAGATGTTCGGGTAGTCGCGCTCCACCACTTGCAGGTTCGGTGCGTTTTTGCCGGGTTGCGGCGCCACGCCCTCACTTTTCCAGTCCGTACCGCCGAAAGGCTGGGCCAGTTCGCCGACGCTGTCATGCATCAACGGCACGGTGACCAGGTCCTGCTCGACACCCAGGTGACCGACCGCCATCTCGGAAAACGACTTGGCGATGCCCTTGTAGATTTCCCAGTCGGAACGCGATTCCCAGGCCGGGTCAATGGCCGCCGACAACGGGTGAATGAAGGGGTGCATGTCCGAGGTGTTCATGTCGTCTTTTTCGTACCACGTGGCCGTCGGCAACACGATGTCGGAATAGACGCAGGTCGAAGACATGCGGAAGTCCAGCGTGGTGACCAGGTCGAGCTTGCCGATGGCGCCCTCGTCTACCCACTCGGCTTCGGTCGGTTTGCAGTCGCCGACCTTGCCGATGTCCTCGTTCATCACCCCGTTCTTGGTGCCCAGCAAGTACTTGAGCATGTACTCGTGGCCCTTGCCCGACGACCCCAACAGGTTGGAGCGCCAGATGAACATGTTGCGCGGGAAGTTGACCGGGCTGTCGGGCTGTTCGCAGGAAAAACGCAGCGAACCTTCGTGCAACGACTTGACCACGTAGTCTTTGGGCGCCATGCCGGCCGCAGCAGCGTCACGGCAAATGTGCAGCGGGTTGGTGTTCAATTGTGGCGCGCTCGGCAACCAGCCAGCACGTTCGGCGCGGATGTTGTAGTCCAGCGCATGCTCGGGGAACTGGCTCTTGTCTGCCAGCGGCGAGAGCACGTCGTGCATGCTCATCTTCTCGTGGCGCCACTGGGAACTGTGGGCGTAGAAGAAGCTGGTGCCGTTCATCTGGCGTGGCGGACGGCTCCAGTCCAGGCCGAACGCCAGGGGCAGCCAGCCGCATTGCGGACGGAGTTTTTCCTGGCCCACGTAGTGCGCCCAGCCACCACCGGTCTGGCCGACGCAACCGCAGAGCATGAGCATGTTGATCAGCCCGCGGTAGTTCATGTCCATGTGGTACCAGTGGTTCATCGCCGCACCGACGATGATCATCGAGCGACCACGGGTCTTGTCGGCGTTGTCGGCAAACTCACGGGCAATCTGGATCGCCTTCTCACGGCTCACGCCAGTGATCTGCTCTTGCCAGGCCGGGGTGCCGGGCACATTGGCGTCGTTGTAGTCCTTGGCCACGTTGGCGCCGCCCAGGCCGCGATCGATGGCCAGGTTGGCGGCCGACAGGTCGAACAYGGTGGCCACTTTGGCCTGGCTGCCATCCGCCAGGGTCAGGCTGCGCACCGGCACACGACGGTACTGCACGGCATCGCCGGCGACGTGCTGGAAGTATTCCTGGGATTCACCGGCGAAGTACGGGAACGCCACTTCCGTGACCTCACCACCGATCAGGCTCAGGGTCAGATCGACTTCACGGCCCTCGCCGCCTTCACGGGCCTGGATGTTCCACTTGCCCTGCTCGCCCCAGCGATAACCGATCGAGCCTAGCGGCGAGACCAGTTCGCCGCTGGCGTCGAGGGCGATGGTTTTCCATTCCGGGTTGTTTTCCTGGCCGAGGTTGTCGGTCAGGTCCGAGGCCCGCAAGAAGCGATCCGGTTGATACCCGGCACCCGGCGCAACACCGAGCATCGGTTTGAGCAGCACCAGCACCGGCAGGTCGGTGAAGCGTTTGGCGTAGTCGGTGAAATAGGCGCTCGGCTTGTCCAGGTGGAATTCTTTGAAGATCACATGGTTGAACGCTTGAGCCAGCGCCGCGTCGGTGCCCTGCTTGGGGTTAAGCCACAAGTCGGTGAGCTTGGCCACTTCCGAATAGTCGGGGGTGATGGCCACGGTCTTGGTGCCCTTGTAGCGAACTTCGGTGAAGAAATGCGCGTCGGGGGTACGGGTCTGCGGAACGTTGGAACCCCAGGCAATGATGTAGTTGGAGTTGTACCAGTCGGCCGATTCCGGCACGTCGGTCTGCTCGCCCCAGACCATCGGCGAGGCCGGTGGCAAGTCGCAGTACCAGTCGTAGAAACTCAGGCAGGCGCCACCGATCAGCGACAGGTAACGGGCGCCTGCGGCGTAGCTGACCATCGACATGGCCGGAATCGGCGAGAAGCCCACCACACGGTCAGGACCGTATTGCTTGATGGTGTAGACGTTGGCCGCGGCAATGATCTCGTTGACTTCCTCCCAGCTGGAACGGATGAAGCCGCCCATGCCGCGCTTGCTCTTGTAGGAGTCGGCCTTGGCCTTGTTCTCGACAATGCTGGCCCAGGCTTCGACCGGCGCCAGCTTCAGACGCGCCTCGCGCCACAACTTGAGCAGTGGCTTGCGGATTTTCGGGTACTTGAGCCGGTTGGCGCTGTAGATGTACCAGCTGTAACTGGCCCCGCGCGGACAGCCGCGTGGCTCATGATTGGGCAGGTCGTTGCGGGTACGCGGGTAATCGGTCTGCTGGGTTTCCCAAGTGATCAGGCCGTTCTTCACGTAAATCTTCCACGAGCACGAACCGGTGCAGTTCACCCCGTGGGTGGAGCGCACGATCTTGTCGTACTGCCAGCGCGAGCGGTAGACATTCTCCCAGTCGCGGGACTCCTTGCGGGTCTCCCCGTGCCCCTCGGAAAACTCGCTTTGCTTGCGATTGAAAAACCGCAGTTGATCCAACAAATGACTCATGGTGCTTTCCTCTCAGGCTTGCTGCGGGGTTCTATGCCCCGCCCGTGCAAGGTTTGGATTCGGTTTCTGTCAGCAGGGCGTCGCAGCACCTTTTCGGGCGTACCACCACCAGGTCACCACAATGCAACTCAGGTAAAAGCCGACGAACATGTAGAAGGCCATCTCCGGGCCGCCGGTCTGGGCCATGGATGTGCCGAAGGATTTGGGAATGAAGAACGCCCCGAAGGCGCCCATGGCCGAGCTGAAGCCCAGGACGGCGGCCGACTCTTTGCCAGCATTTTTCAGGGCCTGTTCACGGACCTCCGGCGCCTTCCCGGCAGCCGCTTTTTCATGCAGGGTGCGGAAGATCACCGGGATCATGCGGAACGTGGAGCCGTTGCCCACGCCAGTGGTGATGAACAGCAGCATGAACATGCCGAGGTAGCCGTAGAAGTTGCCGCCGGTGCCGTTCTGCGGCAGGAAGTGCAGGACGCCGAAGACCATCACAATCATCAGCACGAAGTTCCACAGGGTGACCCGCGCACCGCCGAGCTTGTCCGCCAGCCAACCGCCCAATGGCCGCACCAGTGCGCCTACCAACGGGCCGAGGAAGGCAAATTTCAGCGCAACGACTTCGGGAAACGCGGTCTTGATCAGCAACGGAAAGGCTGCGGAGAAACCAATGAACGAACCGAAAGTGGCCAGGTACAACCAGCACATCAGCCAGTTGTGCTTGCGCTTGAAAATCACTGCCTGCTCGCTGAACGAGGCCCGTGCGCTGGACAAATCGTTCATGCAGAACCAGGCCAGCAAGGTCACCGCAATGATGAAGGGCACCCAGATGAAGCCCGCGTTCTGCAGCCACAGCTGACTGCCGTCTTCGAGTGTTTGCGGCTGGCCACCGAGGACGCCGAACACCCCGAAGGTGATCACCAGCGGCACACTGAACTGCATGACCGAAACCCCCAGGTTGCCCAGGCCGGCGTTCAGGCCCAGGGCCGTGCCCTGCTGGGATTTAGGGTAGAAAAAGCTGATGTTGGACATGCTCGACGCGAAGTTGCCGCCGCCGAAACCGCACAGCAATGCAATCCACACAAACACGCTGTAAGACGTGCTCGGGTCCTGCACGGCAAACCCCATCCACAACGCCGGCAGCACCAGCGAAGCCGTGCTCAGGGCGGTCCAGCGGCGGCCGCCGAAAATCGGCACCATGAACGAGTAGAAAATCCGCAGGGTCGCACCGGACAACCCCGGCAACGCGGCCAGCCAGAACAACTGGTCAGTGGTGAAACTGAAACCGATGGCGTTCAGGCGCACGATCACCGTGCTCCAGACCATCCACACGGCAAACGCCAGCAGCAGTGCGGGAATGGAAATCCACAGGTTGCGCGTCGCCGTCTGTTTACCGCTACGGCCCCAGAACTCGGGATCTTCCGGGCGCCAGTCATGAATGACCGGCCCCTTGTCAGGCTTTTGCAGTACGGACATGGTTGTCTCCTTGAGCAATGCTGGAAATCTGAGTCGCGTTTGCCACGAGCGGCTTGCCGAGCAGCGGGCGGCGGCGTATTTCGCTGAAGTACATCCAGGCCAGGGACACCCAGACCACGCCGTACAACAACATGAAGCAGGAGGAGCGCACGCCGGTCAGGTCCATCAGCGCGCCGAACAGAATGGGCAGGACAAAGCCGCCCAAACCACCGGCCAGGCCGACGATGCCGGACACCGCGCCCATGTTTTTCGGGTAGTCGTTGGCGATGTATTTGAAGACCGAGGCCTTGCCGAACGCGAAGGCGATGCCCATGACGAACAGCAGCACGGTGAACAGCGCGGGATTGAGGCCGATGTGGAAATCCAGCGGGCCGTTGACGGTTTGCACTTGCAGTTGGGTCTGCGGATAGGACAGCAGGAACAGGCAGATCCAGCTCACCCACAACACCCACCAGGTCACGCTTTGCKCGCCCCAACGATCGGACATCCAGCCACCGACGGCGCGCAGCACGCCGCCCGGCAAGGAGAAGCAGGCGGCCAACAGCGCAGCGCTTTGCAGGCTGAAACCGTATTCCTGCACGTAGTAGCGCGTCATCCACAGCGCCAGGGCGACATAGCCACCGAAGACGATCGAGTAGTACTGGCAATAGCGCCACACCGCCGGGTCTTTCAGTGCGCCAAGCTGCTGGCGAAGACTCGCGCCCGAGGCACTGCGATGCTGCTTGTTGTCTGAACTGAGGAACCAGAACAGCAGCGCAGTGATAAACAGAATTGCGCTGAAGACTTTCGGCACCAGTTGCCAGCTACCGGCGGCAATCAGTGCCGGGGCGAGAAACTTGGTGACGGCGGCCCCGGCATTCCCCGCGCCGAAGATGCCCATGGCAAAGCCTTGGTTGTCCTGGTCGAACCACTTGGCGACGTAGGCAATACCGACGGAAAACGAGCCCCCGGCCAGGCCGACGAACAGGCCCAGGACCAGGAACTGCCAGTACGCCGTGGCATGGCTGATCAGGTACAGCGGCAACACGCAGGACAGCATCAGCAGGAAAAACACGATGCGCCCGCCGAAGCGGTCGGTCAAAAGGCCCAGTGGCAAGCGTGCCAGCGAGCCGGTCAGCACCGGGGTGGCGGCCAACAGGCCGAACTGGGTTTCGTTGAGCTGGAGCAACTCCTTGATGGGCACGCCGAGCACGGCAAACATCATCCACACCATGAAGCACACGGTGAAAGCCAGCGTGCTCATGCCCAGCACCAGGCCTTGTCGTACACGCGGTTGAGTCATCTCACTCTCCAGTCAATTAGCCATGACGGCAGACTAGAGAGGCCAACCCCGCAAAAACTTGATCCGGATCAACGAAGCCCCGAGGCCCACAAGCCTATGCTTGCGCAGCCTACCTCCAAGGAGGTAGTGCGCAAAAACCTGTAAACCCTTTGTTTATCAGCATCTTGCTGTTTCGTTTCAACGGCGTTGCTGGCACCGATCGGTCGACAACTCTTTAGAGGTAGTGCGCCGGGTTCGGCGGCAAAACCGTCAACTGTTGTTCCCTGGAGTTCTGCATGGCCGGTTTTCCCGTGTTTATCCGAGGCCTGCGCGAATGATCCGCTGGTTGCGCAGTTCCCTGCCCGCGCGCGCCGGGCTCGCGGTCATCCTGATTGCCGTGCTCGCCCTCGCCAGTTCGCTGAGCGCTGGCCTGATTGCCTGGTTCAGCCAAGGCGACGCGGCGGCGATCAACACCGCAGGCTCGGTGCGCATGGAGACCTATCACCTGAGCTGGAAACTGACCGCGGGGGCCGACACCAAAGAACTCGCCCGCGTTGCACAGAGCCTGCAACAGCGCCTCACCAGCCAGTCCCTCAAGACCGTGCTGGACGACGGCGCCAATCCCGACTTGCAACGCAGCTACCAGCAGCTCCARCAAACCTGGAACGAAGACTTGCATCCGGCGTTGATCCGCGGCGATGCGACGACATTTCAGGCCGGCGCCCAGTCCTTCGTTGAACAACTGAACCGGTTCGTTAGCCTGTTGCAGCGCCAAAGCGAGCAAAAGCAAACCTGGCAGCAGGTGATTCAGGGGGCGGCCCTGTTTACCACCATGATCGTCCTGCTGATTGGCCTGTACGAACTGCAATGCAGCGTGGTGACCCCGCTGGGGGAATTGGTCGAGGCCACCCAACGCTTTCGCCGAGGCGACTTCAAGGCCCGGGTCAATCATCAGTCTCAAGACGAGCTGGGACAGTTAGCCATGAGCTTCAATGCCATGGCCGAAACCATCGAGGAGTCTCATCGCACCCTGGAAACACAGGTCCTGCAAAAGACCCTGAACCTGCAACAGGCCAACGCCGCCCTGGAATTGCTGTATCAAAGCAGTCGCAGCCTGGCCACACGCCTGGCCAACGCCGAGGGCCTGGACGAATTGATCCGGCGCTTCCAGACGCGCCTGCCCGGGTTGCGCCTGTCGCTGTGCCTGCAAGGCCAATTGCAGGCCCCGGCCCAGCAATTGCTCGCCCTGCATGGCGCCAGCAACCGGGAGGTCTGCGCCAGCAGCAATTGCGCCACGTGCCAGAAGCATCTTCAACCCCACCCGATCACGTTGAGCATCAGCAACCAGGGCAGCGAACTGGGCGAACTCAAGGCCCACTTCATCGATGGGCACGCCCCACAAGCCTGGGAAACCCAACTGATCCAGGCCCTGGCCAACCTGATCGGCACCTCGCTCTCGCTCAAGCGTCAACGCGAGCAGGACCATCGCCTGTTGTTGCTCGAAGAGCGCACCATCATTGCCCGCGAGTTGCACGATTCTCTGGCCCAGGCCCTGTCGTACATGAAGCTGCAAGTCAGCCGCATGCAGACCCTGATGCGTCGCGGCGAGCCCGTGGCAACCTTGGAAAACGTCACCGCGGAACTGCGCGAAGGGCTGAACAATGCCTACCGCCAGTTACGCGAATTGCTGACCACCTTCCGCTTRCAGATTCACGACGCCGGCCTGATTCCGGAACTCAAGGAAACGGCCGAGGAGTTTTCCCGCCGGGGCGAGTTCCAGGTACACCTGCAGGTCGACAGCCTGGCGTTCGAAATGTCCGCCAGTGAGCAGATCCACATCCTCCAGATCACACGCGAGGCACTCTCCAATTGCCTGCGCCACGCCCACGCGCAAAACGCCTGGCTGCAACTGCGCCAGGACGGCGAAATCGTGCGGCTGTCGATCGAGGACGATGGCCGGGGCTTCAGCGACAGTTGCGATCAGCGCGAGCACCACGGCCTGACCATCATGAATGAACGTGCCCGCAGCTTGCACGGGCAGTTGCAGATCGTTTCCAGGGAGCCTCAGGGCACCCTCGTCCAGATGGAATTCCGACCGGAGTTTCTCGGACAACCCACAAAAGGTAGCGTCACATGAACCCGTCCCCGCAATACCGGATCCTGTTGGTCGACGATCACCCCATGATGCGTCGCGGCATCCGCCAGATGCTCGAACTTGAAGATGATTTCCTGATTGTCGGCGAAGCCGGCCACGGCGAGGAAGCCCTGGCCATGATCGAGCCGCTGCAACCTGACCTGTTGCTGCTCGATAACAACATGCCGCAAATGAATGGCATTGAAACCCTGCGACGCTTGCGGGCCATGCACTGCACCGCCAAGGTGCTGCTGTTTACCGTATCCGATGCCGAAGACGATATTCGCGATGCGTTGCGCCTGGACGCCGATGGCTACCTGCTCAAGGACATGGAGCCCGAACTGCTGATTCAGTACATCCGCGATGCCCTGGACGGCGCGCTGGTCGTCAGCCCGGGCCTGACCCGGGTCATGGCCCAGGCGCTGCGCTCACCTCCGCGCCAGGCCGAGGTCGAGCTGACCGAACGCGAGCGTCAGGTGCTCAAGACCATCGCCAGCGGCTTGAGCAACAAAGTGATCGGCCACAAGCTGGGCATCACCGAAGGCACGGTCAAGGTTCATGTGAAGAACCTGCTGCACAAACTGGGGCTGCGCTCGCGCGTCGAGGCTGCTGTGTGGGCGATGGAGCATCTGCGCAACACAGGCTGAGCACCATTCCCCTTTGGAGGTAGTCCGGTGGAGGCATAGGCCATGGGGCCAGCACGCTTTACCATGACCGGTAGCGGAGGTACGCCATGCTGACTCACCCTTCCACCGTTTTAATGTTGCGTCGTCATCACCTGTTCAAGCAATTGCCGGACAAGGTGTTTGAAGAAGTCTGTGGCCTGGCCACGCTCAAACGCCTGAGTTGTCACAGCACGCTCCTGCACCAAGGGGATCCGGCCAAGCGCTTTTTCCTGCTGATCAGCGGCCAGATCAAGCTCTATCGGATCACTGGAGAAGGCCAGGAAAACCTGGTGGAAATCATCCAGCCCGGGCAAACCTTTGCCGAGGCCCTGCTGTTCAGCCAGATCCGTTTTTACCCGGTGAGCGCCACGGCCCTGAAGGACTGCGTGCTGGTCAGCATCGAGGGCAGCCATTATCGCAACGCCCTGGAAGATCAGCCGAAAGTCTGCCTGGCGATCCTGGCGAGCATGAGCATTCACTTGCATCAGCGCCTCAAGGACATCGACACCCTGACCCTGACCAACGCCAGCCGGCGTGTGATCAATTTTCTGTTCCAGGAGCGCGACCCGGTCAACGGCCAGATCGTGCTGCAAGTCTCCAAACGCCTGGTGGCCTCGAAGCTGGGCATCCAGCCGGAAACCTTCTCGCGCATTTTGCATCGACTGGTAGAGAGCGGCCTGATCGCCATGGAGCGCCGCAACATCCGCATCCTCGCGGAAGACGAACTGGCGACTTATCACCCGTAACTGAACCGGTGGACTTGACCCTCATCAAGGCGCAAGGCGTACAGCCTTGCACACTGACCGGGTCCACCTGCGGAGAACCTTCATGCCCTCACCCACCCTGCCTCTGGTTTACTCCTGCTCAGGCTGCTCCAACGTTGCCCAACTGGCCAACACCCTGGCGGTGCGCCTGGATCGCCAGGGGCTCGCCGAAATGTCCTGCATTGCCGGGGTCGGCGGGCATGTCAGCGCGCTGGTCAACAAGGCACGCTCGGGACGCCGGATCCTGGCACTGGACGGCTGCCCCTTGCAGTGCGTCGAAAACTGTTTGAAGCAACATGGCCTGCACGCCGACGTACACCTGATTCTCAGCCACTACGGGCTGCGCAAACGCTATGCCGAGGACTGCACCGAAGCGCAGTGTGATGAGTTGTTTGAAGGGATCAAACAGTTGATAGCCAGTGATGCCCGGCCGCTTGAAAACCGGCAAACCGAAACCCACTGAAAAGGCCTGCCGGGCAAAACAAAACCCGTGTCGGAGCGAGCAGGCTCGCTCCGTTGATGGGTGTCGGTCAGCCTGCCGCCAACCCCTTCCCCGCCCGCTCCAGATTGCGCCACAGCCAGACAGGCAATACGTCCGGGTCGAGGCTGTCGATCAGGTTCTTCAGGGTCAATCCCAATTCGGTATCCCCCTCGATGACCAGGCGTCGACGGAAAAACAGGGTGTCCGGGTCCTCCTGCCGACTGGCCAGCAACAGAAACTCACGCCAGTTGCCACTGATGGTCACATCGGCCTCGGCCCGCTCGGCAATCTGTAGCCCGTCACGGGATCGACTCAAGTACCAGCAAAGCCCGAGGTCCGGGATGCGCAAGCACAGCCAGCGACCGCGCAACAGGTCGAACTCACCGTCACGCAACGGCTCGGCGAGACAGCGGTTGAGCGCCTGTTGCAACGCCAGGCGCTGCACCACAAAGRGCACCCGACGAACCAGTGGAAGCACTCGATCGGCACCGTACAACAGCCATTTTTTTCGCTTCAGCACAGGCCAGCCTCCTCAACACGCAACATCCCGGCCTGGCCATGCCAATAGCCATTGCAGCCTTCGACAAACAGCGGCGGCGCCTCACCCTCGCGCACCCGTTGCCAGGCCTCAATCACCTCGGCCATACCCTGGGCCCGAGGGCTCAAGCGCACGATGTCGGCGCCGCTGGCCACCAGCCCAGGGTAATCGGACAGCAAATTAGTCACCTCGGCCGACATCGTCTGAATACCATTGAGGGTGAACAACGCCTGCCCGGCCTGACTGCTCAGCGCCAGTCCATCGGGGTAGTTGATGCAACAGAACTGGCAGTCATCCTTGGGCCGGTTTTCTGCCCGGGCGGTAAAGCAGCGAGCGGAATAGGCCAGGGGTAAATGCCCATAGGCAAAGACTTCCACTTGCGGCACTTCACGGCCCAGCTCGCGCACCTGTTCAAGCACTGCGCGAATCAGCGCTGCCGAACACTCCACCGGCGGCACCCAACGGACCATGCCGCTGTCTTGCAGTTGCGTCAGGGCATGACCGTTGTACAGATTCAGCGCCGGCCCGCCCACAAACGGCAACTTGCGTTCGGCCAGCAGTTGCACCGCGCCCATGTCATTGGCTTCCACCAGCAACTCGCCGTTGTCGCACAGGCGACGCAGGCTGGAGAGTTCTGACGCGGCTTCGATCAGGGTCAGGCTGGACAGCACCAGTTGCGCCTGGCTACACGCCTGCAACTCGCGACCCAGGCCCAGCCATTGATCCAGGGAGAATGCCCGACGCTTCGAGCACACGGTTTCTCCCAGGTAAATCACATCCAGGGGCAGGCTCGACATCTCGGCGTAAAATTGCCCCAATTGTTCCTTGTCCCAGTAATACAGGACCGGTCCCAGGCTCAGCTTCATGTTCAGCCCCTTATTGCCATGATCGATGGTAGGCACCCAGTGTGGTCTGGCTGCCTTCGGACAAACCGGCCAGCACCTGGCGCCATTGGTCTTTGACCTTGAAGCTCTTGGGTGACGCGCGATGGGTGTCGAGGGCCGCGCGCCAGACCCGGGTGACTTGCTCGACATACGCCGGGCTACGCTGGCGGCCTTCGATCTTGACCGCTTCAACCCCGATGGCCGCGAGCTCCGGAAGCAGGTCCAGGGTGTCGAGGCTGGTGGGTTCCTCCAGCGCATGGAAGCGCTTGCCGTTGACCAGAAAACGTCCCTTGCACAAAGTCGGATAGCCGGCGGATTCGTCAGGGGTGTAGCGGTCGATCAGCACGTCATTGAGCCGTGCGCTCAGGCCTTCGGCATCTTCGCTCCAGCGTACGGCCTTGGCCGGCGAACAGACGCCGCACAAATTGGGAGACTCACCGGTAATGTAGGAGGACAGGTGGCAGCGCCCCTCGGCCATGATGCACAAACTGCCGAAGCCGAAGACTTCGATGGGCACCGGACTGTTGGCCGCGACCTGACGCACCTGGGCCAACGACAGCACCCGTGGCAGCACTGCACGACGAATGTTGTAGCGCTGCGCATAAAACGCCAGCGCCGCGGCATGGGTCGCGGAGCCCTGGACCGACAGGTGCAAGTTCAGTTGCGGGTGGCGCTCACAGGCATACGCCAGGACCCCGGGGTCAGCAGCGATCAGCGCATCCACGCCAAAATCGGCGGCGCGATCCACCGCGCGCTGCCAGCGCTCCCAGCCCTTGGGCTGCGGGTAAGTATTGACCGCGACATAGAGTTTGCGTTGATGCTGGCGGATGTGTTCGACCGCCGCATCGAACTGCTTGTCATCCATGTTCAATCCGGCGAAATGGCGGGCGTTGGTGTCATCACGAAAACCGACATAGACGGCGTCGGCGCCTTGGCGCACCGCCGCTTTGAGCGCAGGCAGGTTGCCTGCCGGGCAGACCAGTTGCATGGGGAATCCTCATCTAGGAACACGTCCGGACCCGCGCCCTGTCTTTCGGACAGGCCCGCAGTGTCGAGTGCGCCGCCAGTCTAGCGAGACCGGCGGCGACGGCCTTGACGGCAATCAATTGCCCTCAATGCATCAGGTCGGCGAAAGACAGGAACGCCACGTTGTCGTGCTTGTGCACCCGATGCTCGCGCTCCACGACGGCCAGGCCATCGGCCCAGCAGGCCGCCGTCAACATGGCCGAGCTCTGCTGCGGATGCAGTTCCACGCGCAATTGCCCGTCGGCATCGGGAACCAGTTTGGCTCGCAGGTATTGTCGGCGTTTGTTGCTTTGCAGCCAGTCGAAACCGGCCGGCAGCGCCATCGGGCGCGGCATCACCTGACTCACGCCCTGAGCCCTGAGCAGGAACGGACGCACCACCACCAACGCGGTGATCAACGCGGCCGAAGGATTGCCCGGCATGCCAATCCACGGCTTGCCGGCCACTTCGCCGAACGCCAGCGGTTTGCCCGGTTGAATCGCCAGCCGCCAGAAATCCACGCTGCCCAATTCATCGATGGCCCGCTTGAGATGGTCCTCCTCGCCGACCGACACGCCGCCCGAGGTTAGCAGCAGATCGCACTCCGACGACGCCAGGCTCAAGGCATGCCGACTGGCCGCCAACTCATCGGCCATGACCCCGTAGTCATGCACTTCGACGCCCCAGCCGCGCAACAGGGCGGACAGGCAATACCGATTGCTGTTGTAAATCTGCCCCGGCGCCAGTGATTCACCCGGTTCGCGCAACTCGTCACCGCTGCTCAACAGGCACACGCGCAACGGCCGATACACCTCGACCCGGGCAATCCCGGCACCGGCCAGTAGCCCCAATTCCTGGGCGCGCAAGCGCTTGCCGGCCATGAGCAACAGATGCCCCTGGCGGACTTCCTCGCCTTCCTTGCGCACGTGATCGCCCACCGTTGCCGGCGGCAACCAGACCTTGTCGCCCTCGACCTGACAACTCTCCTGCGGCACCACGGTGTCAGCACCCGGCGGCAGCGGCGCCCCGGTGAAAATCCGCACCGCTGTTTTCGCCGCCAAGGGCGAGAACGCCTGTTGTCCGGCGGCGATGCGTCCAGTCAACGGTAGCCAGCCCCCCGCCGCAGGCAGGTCGGCGGCCCTGAAGGCAAAACCGTCCATGGCGCTGTTGTCCCAGGCGGGCAGGTTCAGCGCAGAGTGAATGTCGACTGCCAGCACTCGCCCCAAGGCGTGTTCCAGGGGGATCGTCTGCACCGAGGGTGGCGGTGGTGCCTGGTCGAGCAGATGACTGATGGCCTCGTCCACCGGCATCAACTGGCCGCTGTCGCAGACCCGCCCCGTCATGAGCGCACCTCACAGGCCTCAAGTACCTGCTGCGCCTGAGGCTTGAGGTGAGGGGCGAAATTGCACGGGCCGGTGCGGCTGTCCAGTTGCTCCAGCAGGATCTGGTTCCAGGCGGTGCGGCAGGCGCCCGGCGAGCCGGGAACACAGCACACCAACACCCCGTTGCTCATCCCGGCCAGGGCGCGCGACTGCAGACTGGACATGCCGATTTCCGCCAGGGACACCTGACGGAACAGCTCGCCGAAACCTTCCACATGCTTGTCCAGCAGCGGCAGCACCGCTTGCGGCGTGTTGTCCCGAGCGGTGAAACCGGTGCCTCCGGTCATCAACACCACTTGCACCTCGGGGTCGGCGATCCAGTGCGAGACCTTGGCGCGGATCTGATAGATATCGTCCGGCACCAGGCCTCGGTCGATCAGCACATGACCGGCCGCTTGCAGCAAATCGGCCAGGGTCTGCCCGGAGGTGTCGGTGGCAAAAGTTCGTGTGTCGCTGATGGTCAGCACGGCAATGTTCAAGGGTTGAAACGTGCGTTGCGTCAGATGGGCCATGTTCAAGCCTTCCCGTAGATGAGGGTATGACCAAGCCTGAACCGGAATGGCCAACGAGCCTATTCCTCCAAGGAGGTACCTCGTCAGGATCAAGACGTGCGTTGCCACACGTCCTGTTCAATGCACATCAGGGCGCCAGGCGATTGCGCTGCCACAGACCGTCGACCAGGCGGTAATCCAGACGGTCGTGCAAACGATCGGCGCGCCCCTGCCAGAACTCCATGCGATCAGGGTGCAAACAGTAGCCGCCCCAATGCTCGGGCCTCGGCACGGTCTGGCCGACAAAACGTTTGATGGTGTCCGCCAGCAAGCTTTCAAGCGCTGCCCGATCGGCCAGCGGACGGCTTTGCGGCGAGGCCCAGGCCCCCAGGCGACTGCCGATGGAACGGGAATCGAAGTACGCATCCGACAGTGAGGGGGCAAGCCTGGACACCCGGCCTTCGATACGCACCTGCCGCTCCAGTCCCGGCCAGAAAAATGTCATGGCGGCAAAGGGGTTGGCCGCCAGTTGCTGCCCCTTGTCGCTGTGGTAATGGCCGAAAAAAGTGAACCCTTCATCGCTCAAGCCCTTGAGCAGCAAGACCCGGCAGTGCGGGCGCCCATCACTGTCGACCGTCGACAGCATCATGCTATTGGCTTCGACAGGAGCACACTCGGTGTCGCGGGCCTGTTGCAGCCATTGCCGAAACATCACCAGCGGGTCGTCCATCGTCGCGTCGTCTTGCAGACCATGGTGGGTGTATTGCCGGCGCATTTGTGCCAGGGAAAGAGGCATGACCGTGATCTCCTTAGGGTTTTGTCCAGTGTGCGAGGCACTGCACACGCCCACCTTGACCACCATCAACACTCAGCGTCGAAGCCACGTCGCCCTTGCCTACTTGAGCCCCAGACGCCGTGCCAGTTTGTGCAGGTTGCTGGGGTCGACTTCCAGCAGTCGCGCGGCACTGGCCCAGTTTTCCCCGGACAGGCTCAGGGCCTGGCGTATTTTTTGTCGCTGGTAATCGTCGACCGCTTCGCCCAGCGGCTGAAAAGGCAGGTCCGACGTCACTTCCGGGCCAGGCTCGACAGCCGCCCCGAGGGCACCGGTCGCACTGTCGAGGTCCAGGATTTCGGGCTCCAGCGTCATGATCAGCGTGCGACTGGTGCCGCGACTGAGTTGCTTCAACGCAGCTCGACTGATGACATGCTCCAGCTCTCGCACATTGCCCGGCCAGGTATAAGCCAGCAACGCCCGCTCGGCCGATGGTGACAATCGCAAGCCGCGCAAGCCAAGCCGCGCCCGATTGAGTTCAAGGAAATGCCCGGCCAGCATCAGCACGTCGTTACCGCGTTCGCGCAGGGCCGGAATCGGCACCGGGTACACCGAGAGCCGGTGATACAGGTCCGCGCGAAACAAGCCATCGCGGATGCTGTCGGGCAGGTGCCGGTTGGTGGCGGCGATGATTCGCACATCGACGTGCAATGGCTTGTCCGCGCCCAGGCGCTGGATCTCACCGTTCTGCAGGGTGCGCAGCAGTTTCGCTTGCACGCTCAAAGGCAACTCACCGACCTCATCGAGAAACAGCGTGCCCCCGTTGGCGGCATCGAAGCGCCCGGCACGGTCACTGGTGGCGCCGGAGAAAGCGCCTTTGACATGACCGAACAATTCGCTCTCTGCCAGCGACTCGGGCAATGCCGCGCAATTGACCTGAATCAGCGGCTTGTGGCTACGCCGTGACAGTCGATGCAAGCGCCGGGCGAACAGTTCTTTGCCAACGCCGGTCTCGCCCAGCAACAGCACCGGCAAATCGGAGTCGCCCAGGACATCCAGCTCATTGAGCAATTGGTGCAAGGCTTCGCTCTGCCCAAGAATCTCGCCTTCCTCGACGGGCACTCGCAGGTCCTGGAGATCGCTGCGCGACAAACGCAGGCTGCGGATCTCCTGCTCCAGTCGAGTCACCCGCACGGCCGCTTCGATCTGCAAGGTACAACGCTTGAGTTCCTCGTGCGCATGGCTGTCGAAGGTGCCAGCGTGCAATGCATCCAGGGTGATCGCCCCCCAGATTCGACCTTCGACATAGAGGCTCACCCCCATGCAATCGTGCACCGGCAGTGGTTCGCCGACGTGGTTGTCGAGCAAGCCGTCGTAGGGGTCCGGCAGGCGGCTGTCAGGCTCGAACCAGACCGGCTCGCGCGACGCCATGATCGCCGCCAGTCGAGGGTGCTGAGCGATGACAAAACGACGCCCCAACGCTTCGTGAACCAGCCCCACGGTCGCCACCGGCCTGAGGCTGTCATCGTCCAGACGCAGCAACCCCACGGCACCGCTGTTGAAGTATTCACGCAGTGTCTGGACCAGTCGTTGCAACCGTACCGCATTGGGCAACTCGACGATCAAGTCGGCTGCCAGGCTTTCACGCAACATGGTAGTCATTACCCTCTATGGTTGGATTCACCCTAAAGCGTCAGGGTACTTTTCACCACAGTTAAAAATTAATTCATGGTTATCAATCAGTTAAATATGGCATGCCGGATGCAACGAGCCTGGGGAACCGTTGAAACTCAAATAAAGGAACCCTGATGAGCCAGACCCTACTGGAACAAAGCCTCGGCCAACTGGCCTGCGACATTCCCGGTGCCACCCGGATTTTTCATACCTTCAATCTGGACTTCTGCTGCGGCGGGCATAAAAGCCTGCGCGAGGCGACCCTTGGCAAGGGCCTCGATCCACTGCTGATTGCTGACGCCCTGCAGGACCTGCAAGACGCCGGCGAAACCCAGCACGATTGGCGCAACGAGCCTTCGCATGTGTTGATCGCTCACCTCCTGACCCGCTACCACGCCCGCCACCGCGAGCAACTGCCGGAACTGATCCGCCTGGCCCGCCGTGTAGAACAGGTGCACGGCGCCCGCACCAGTTGCCCCAACGGCCTGGCTGATCTGCTGGCCGACATGCAGCAGGAACTCGAAGGCCACATGCTCAAGGAAGAACAAGTACTCTTCCCGATGCTGCAACAAGGCATCGGCGCTCAAGCCGCGCCACCGATTCAGGTACTGCGCTTCGAACATGATCAACATGGCCAGGCCCTTGAGCAGATGCTCACCCTGACCCACCACATCACCCCGCCCGCCGATGCCTGCAACACCTGGCGCGCACTCTATCGCGGGCTGCTGGAATTCAAGGACGACCTGATGCAGCACATCCATCTGGAAAACAACGTGTTGTTCATTAACGCCCTGAACCCACACCACTGATCGATTGACCCGTCACACCCAACCCCGCGCCAACCCATCGGTTGACGCGGGGTTTGTCTGTGAACGACTGCGTGCAATCAACCCCAATAAAACATCGCCTTGGCCAGGATCACGATCACCACCATGTGCGCGAGAATGCTGCGACGAATCCAGCTGGCGCGGAGCGTGGTCAGCCGCGCGCTTTTGAGCCAGTACGCCAGCAACAAGTAATGACCAATGATGCTCAGGGCCAGCAGAATCTTCAGGCTCAGCAACGTGCCAAAGCGGCTGTCCAGCGGGTGGCTCAACACTTCTCGGTAACGCCACGCCAGGCTGATGCCGGCGCCATACAACAGCACCACCACGCCATGCAGGACTTTGCGCGAACGCACGGCAATGGCTTGATCCGCCGTTACTTGTGCGGTGTCCGCCAACTGCTGGCGCGCGCGGTGCCAGATGACCACTTCGAAAAACAGCGTGCCGATGAAGGCGATGGCCGCCAACAGGTGGATCACCAATAGAAAGGGATACATCACCGATTACCTCCCTGCGTTTGCCTGATTATCCCGGATGACCATCCACCCGGGCTCGCAGCAACATCGGCCCATAGCGCCAGGCGTACAGTGCGAACGCCAGCGTCCAGCACAGCCCCGCCAGCCACAACGCGGTCAGGGGCAGAAACACAATCAACACCACCCGACTCAGGCACGCCAGGTTGAGCAAAATGAACGCCAGGGTCATGCCCGACGGCGGTTCCAGTGCACGACCGGTATGCCCCAGACTCACTCGCGCAATCATCGCCAACACCAGGCCGCCCATCGCCCCTATCGTCAGGCAATGCACCGCCAGGCTCGGGCTCAACGGCGCGCCGAAATGCCACAGCGCCATTCCCAGGCACGCCACCGCCAACCAGCCGTAAGCCAGGTGCAACGACCACAACAAGGGCACGCGCCACAGTGCCCGGTCATGCCAGCGAACCAGGCGCACCAGATGCCCCGCCCCCAGCACCGCGAACAACAGGCCGACCCAGACATTGGGGTTGAGCGCCGGCCCTGCGGCATACAACAACGCCACGAGGGGCGAACCGATCAGCAGCAGCCAATCAAGCCACGGCCAGGCAACAACGCCTTCGACCCGACCCAACCCGCGCTGAGTGAAGAACGGAATGACGCGCCCGCCAATCAAACCCATCATCGCCGCCACCAGCCAGATCCCGGTCAGCACGCCTTGGCGCTGCCAGCCTTCATGGCCTTCGAGCAGTCCGAGCAGGGACAATCCGTCAGCCACGGCCAGCAACAACAGGACCACGACAATCGGGTAATTGCGCTTCTGCCGCACCTTCCACAGGGTGAACCCCATGAGTGCCGCCACTGCTAACGGAAACGCCATTTCCAGCACGGCCAGTAATGGCCACGGCGCATTGGCCAACCAGGCCACGCGCGCCAGCAACCACAACAACGCCAGAGCCGCCAGCGGTTTGCCGCTGATACCGGGGCGACTGGTCCAGGTCTGCACGGCAGTCAGCAAAAAGCCCGCGATAATCGCCAGCCCAAACCCGAACAGCAACTCATGGCGATGCCAGCCCAACCACCCACCGGCCGGCTGCCAATCAGCAATCGAACCGCTAAAGGCTGCCAGCCAGAGCGGTATGACCAGCACTGCCAAGCCGCAACCGGCGAGGAAAAATGGCCGAAAGGCCAGACGTAACAGCGGCGCGATTGCCATCGCTTTACGGCGGTCAAGCACTTGCATAAAGCCACTCCTCTACCTTGTTGCTGGCCCGCGAGGTCAATCCTGGGGGCCATCATCGGGTATCACTAATCAATTGCCTTTGTCGCAGATCAAGTGTGCAAGGGGCGTACCGTTCAAGGTCCGAACGCCGTTCCTGCGGGGACGGAGCAAGCGCCCTCACCATAAAAGGATCAGCAATAGGGTAAAAATAACCCTTAAATGGTTTTTATAACCCTAACGCTCAGGGTCATTTATACCCCGCCTCATAAAAACCCCTCTAAATCAGGGCCCGCAGAGATGGCCCGCGTCTTGCTCTAGCCCCAGCAAGTCCAAGAAAGCTCGATCCCCGGGAGCCCTCATGAAAAAGATCCTCCAGCCACTGGCCTGGTTCGTGGTGTTGACCTCCGTCGTGGCCGTCGCCAGTGGCGTGTCTTTGGGTCTCGTCTGATTTTTTCGCCAACCCCTGCACAACCTTCAGGATGAATTTTTATGGTGCTTCATCGCGTCCACCACCAGATTTTGCGCAGTCATCATTTGTTCGAGCCGTTGAATGAAGAACAGCTGGATGAATTGATGAGTACCAGCCAATTGCTGAGCATCGACAAAGGCGAACCGTTGTTTCGTCAGGGCGAGCCGGCCGACTCGTTCTATTTTGTGATTGCAGGGGCGGTAAAGATCTACCGCCTGACACCTGACGGGCAGGAAAAAGTGTTTGAGGTCCTCGGCGATCGGCAGACCTTCGCCGAGGCGATGATGCTGATGGACACGCCGAATTATGTGGCCTCGGCCGAAGCGGTTTGCCCCACCCAGCTCTACCGGTTATCCAACAGCACCTACATGCGCCTGCTTCAGAGCAACAGCCGGCTGACGTTTGCGCTGCTCGGCAAGCTCTGCGTGCGCCTGCATCAACGGGTCAATGAAATCGAAACCCTGTCACTGAAGAATGCCACCCACCGGGTCGTGCGTTATCTGCTGACACAACTGGTGCGCCAGCAAACCGTTGACAGTCAATTCGAGCTGCCGATGGCCAAGCAACTGATTGCCGGTCATCTCTCGATCCAGCCAGAAACGTTTTCGCGGATTATCCGCCGCTTGATTGATGAAAACATCATTGCTCAGGACGGCCGCCATATCGCCATTCTTGATCGCCTGCGCCTGGAACAGTTCGAGTAAACGCCATGCCCGCCTGCCTGTATTGCCAACATGGCAACCCACCCCACCAGAGTGATTGCCGCCAATGTGGCATGCCTCTGCCTGCACTGGCCGAGCGTGCCGGGGAGCGGCGTCAGCGTCGATTCCTGTGGTTCTGCATCGCCCTGACACTCTTTTGCGTGACGATGTTTTTCTGGCTGCCGCGCAGCATCGTTTGATGCTGCGCTGTCCAGGCCCCCTTTCAACCCTGAGTCAGTTGGCGATACAACTGCGGTAACCGCAGCGGCAGCTGTTCGGGCTGGCGGATCAGGGTGTAGCCATTGGCACCAAACATGTACGGCAGGTAATCCCCGGCCTCGCGGTCAATCGTGATACAGAACGGCGTCAACCCTTGGCGCCGCGCCTCCATCACCGCCTCGCGGGTGTCTTCGACACCGTAGCGCCCCTCATACAAATCCAGATCATTGGGCTTGCCATCTGTCAGCAGCAGTAACAGTTTGCTGCGCCGCTTGCTGCTGCCGAGCAACTGCGTGGCCTGGCGAATCGCCGCGCCCATGCGTGTGTAGTAACCCGGTTTGAGCCCTTGAATGCGCCCCCGGCTGGTGTCGTCATAGCGTTGTGTGAAGGACTTGAGTTCCTGCATGCGCACCTGCTGACGACGCAGCGAGGAAAACCCGTACAGGGCAAAGTCATCACCCAACGCCGACAAGGTTTCGCCGAACAACAGCAGGCTGTCGCGGATCACGTCGATGACGCGATGTTCATCGTTCAAATGAGCGTCGGTCGACATCGACACATCGGCCAGTAACAGACACGCGAGGTCGCGACGGGTTTGACGGTGTTCCATGAACAGCCCCCGTTCGGCGCACTGGCCATGGGCGCGCTCAACGTGAAAATCCAGCCAGGCCTGCATGTCCAGTTCCGAGCCCTGGGGTTGCTGGCGCAACCATTGGCGATCGTTGCGCAGATGCTCGAACTGGCGCCGCAAACGATGCGCCGAGGCCTTGAGCCGTGGCGGCAGCGGTTGAGCTTCGCAGTCGCGGGGGATCATCATTTGCAGGCTGACGAAGTCGTCCTGCAGGCGTTTTTTCCGGTAGTCCCACTCCGGCAACCGGATCCCCTCGCCCAGGGGAATATCGTCGACATCGGCCGGCGGCAAATCCAGGTGCAGCTTGAGACCACCGCCCTTGCGCAGGCGTGTGCGCGACAGGGTCAATTCGTCCAGATCGTCCGCCACTCGGGCCGCATCCGGGTCTTCGCTGTCGTCCGACCAGCGATCCAGGTCAACGTGTTCGGTCCAGCTGAACAGGTTCTCCAGACGGACGATCAACAGCCCGCCATCACGGGTGTTTTCATCGATTCGTGTGGCGCGCTTGCGTCCGCTTTTCTGCTCACCGGGAGGGGTCGCCAGGAACTCTTCGGATTCATCGCCCAGCTCGGCAGTCTGTGGACTGGCGAGATGCTGTGGCGGGTACAACCACAGGGGCAGCGGCCACGCGGCCCGTTCGCTGCGAGGAAAATGCTCGACACTGCCCGGCTCGCGTAGCGCCTGGCATAACGCCCGTTCCAGCGCCGCTTCGCTGCGGTTCAAGGACGCCGGATCGGGGCGCAATTGCAGGTGCGCATCGACCAGTCGCTTGTACCGGGCGCGCAACGCCGGGTAGCGCTGCAACAGCAATCGCGTCCAGCGTTGATTGTCCCGCCCCCAATGCCGCATGCGACCGGCCTGCGCCGCCAGCAACGTGAGCCAACGATAGAGTTCCTCGTTCAGTGCGGCATCCGGGAAGACAGCGAGGCTCGACGGCAGGCGAAGGTGTGTCTCATCGCACCACGCCAACGGCACTTGCTTGCAGGTGCCGGCGATCTGTTGCAGCAAGTTGCGCCGCAGCAGCAGGTCGCGGTCGCTGGCGGCCTCGACCCCCATGCCACTGGCGCCGCCCATGGCGCGAAACAACAGGGCCAGCGGGCGTTGCCGGGTATCCAGTTCGACGCGCGCTTCAGGGAAATCCGGGCTGGCGTGCCGGGTGATGAAACGGTGCCAGACACTGCCGGCCCACTCTTCCAGTTCGACGGTAAAGGCCATGATTGCTGCCCTTCTTGAACACAAAAAAAACGGCCCGCTGTATCAGCCGGGCCGACCTTTTCTAGCGATTGCCCCGGCTCATGAAGGCACGACCGCTGCTGGAGCGCGCAAAGCGGCACGGCCCCGTTGCTTGAAGCTGAGCAAGTAGCAGAGCAACCCGGCGAAGAACCCCAGACCGGCACCCAGACGTGCCCAGAACAGCACTTGCAGATGTTCGACGGTGGCCATGAATGGCAAGGCAATCCCGTCGGCCTGCCAGCGTTGCAGGTAGACCTGTACGACACCCGCTGCGGTGAGGAACAGCGTGATCATCACCATCGACAGGGTCATCAACCAGAAACCCCAGATCTCAAGTGTCTGCGAACGCTCGTCGCCCGCTTCACCCAACCCGCGCAAGCGCGGCATGGCGTAGCTGATCAAGGTCATCACGATCATGGCGTAAGCACCGTAGAAGGCCAGGTGACCGTGAGCGGCCGTCAGTTGCGAACCGTGGGTGTAGAAGTTGACCGGTGCCAGGGTGTGCAGAAAACCCCAGACGCCCGCACCGAAGAACGCCGTGACCGTGGTGCCCTTGGCCCACAACGTGGCGGCACGATTCGGGTGTTGCCGGCGACGGTTCTTCACCATGCTGAAGGCGAAGACCACCATGGCCAGGAACGGCAGCGGTTCCATGGCGGAGAAGATTGAACCGACCCACAGCCAGACCTCGGGCGCACCAATCCAGAAGAAGTGGTGACCGGTGCCGATGATCCCGGTAATCAGCGCCATGGCGATGATCACATAGAGCCATTTCTCCACGACTTCGCGGTCGACCCCGGTGATCTTGATCAGGACAAACGCGAGCATCGATCCCATGATCAATTCCCACACACCTTCCACCCAAAGATGCACCACCCACCACCAGTAGAACTTGTCGCGGGCCAGGTTACCGGGGTTGTAGAAGGAGAACAGGAAGAACACCGCGAGCCCGATCAACCCCGTCATCATGACCATGCTGACGGTGGTCTTGCGACCTTTGAGCAGGGTCATGCCGATGTTGTAGAGGAACCCCAGGCACACCACCACAATGCCCATCTTGGTGATGGTCGGTTGCTCCAGGAACTCCCGGCCCATGGTGGGCAGCAGTTCGTTGTGGGTCAGCCGGGCCAGGCCGGCATAGGGCACCAGCAGGTAGCCGAGAATCGTCAGCACACCCGCCGCCGCGAAGACCCAGAACAGAATGATCGCCAGCTTCGGACTGTGCAGCTCGCGGTCGGCCTCCTCCGGTATCAGGTAGTACGCCGCGCCCATGAAACCGAACAGCAGCCAGACGATCAGCAGGTTGGTGTGCACCATCCGCGCCACGTTGAAGGGAATGATCGGGAACAGAAAGTCCCCTACCACGTATTGCAGGCCCATGATCAAACCGAACAGCACCTGACCGAGAAACAGCATCAGGGCAAACACGAAGTACGGTTTGGCCACGGCTTGCGAGGCGAATTTCAGATGTGGATTAGCAATGCTCATCGCTTAGCCCTCCTTGTTTGGCGGCCAGCCATTGGTGTTGATTTTCGAGCTCCATTTGAGGAACTCGGCGATGTCATCCACCTCCTGCTCACTCAACTTGAACTGCGGCATCGCTCGCCGGCCCGGCACATTCAGCGGCTGCATTTTCATCCAGGCATGCAGGAAGGGTTTGAAGCCCTCCTCCCCGCCGCGTCGCTGGAACACATTGCCCAGCTCAGGCGCAAAGTAGGCGCCCTCGCCCAGCAGCGTGTGGCAGCCGATGCAGTTGTTTTGCTCCCAGACTGTCTTGCCGCGGATCACTGATTCAGTGAGTTGCGCTTCATTGCTGCGCGCTGGAAAGGTTTGTTCCGTGTGGTAGGTCAAGGCCAGGAATATCAGGAAGAAGAAAACGCTTCCCCCGAAGTAGATATTCCTGGCCATGCCTTTGGTGAAGGTCTCTGACATGGTCGCTTCCTCTTTGCTTGGCCCGTCCATTTTAGGAAGCGAGGGGTCGAAATCTGCTTGATGGCGATCAAGAAACTCCGATGGTTTTGCTCAGGTATTACACCTGTAGCAGCTGGCGCAGCCTGCGTTCGGCTGCGAAGCAGTCGTGAGAGGTGACACTGCAGTGATTCAGGTTAAAGGCGGGGGGCAGGATTTACGACGGCTGCGCAGCCGAACGCAGGCTGCGCGAGCTGCTACATGAGTTACACGATGGCCAGCAAGGTCAATCCCACCAACAACGCCAGCACCAACGCCCAGCTCATCATCAATCGCCGCCACAATCGCGGCGCGTGGCGCATCTCCATGAAGCCATTCGTAATCAGCCACGCCTTGGCGACAGCCACCAGCAAAATCGCAAGGGACAGCCACCACGCCGCCGCGGACTGCGCCAGCAACACCGTGCACAGGCTTAACGCGGTCAGTGCGACCCAGCAGACAAACAACCACCTGGTAGCAGACATTGGCACCTCATCAACCCAGCACGTAGACCAGCGGAAACAGCACGACCCAGATCAGGTCGACCATGTGCCAATACAACACGCCGGATTCGAATCCACTGCGGTTGCTGGCGTCATAGCGGCCACGACGGCACCGCTCGGCCAGCCATCCAAGGATCAACATGCCGAGCAGGACATGGAGAAAATGAAAACCGGTGAGAATCCAGTAGAGGGTAAAAAACGTGTTGTGCTCAAGGCCCAGCCCCGAGGCCAGCAAGTGCCGGTACTCGGTGACTTTCAACACCACATAGACACTGGCGGCAAGCAACGCGGCCAGCAGATAGATCGCGCCACGGCGTGACCGCGAGTGCCGGACCTGCTCCTGTGCCAGGGCGGCGAACAGCCCGGCAGTGAGCAGACTCAGGGTCATCGCCAGACCGGTTGAGGTGTTGAGCAACAGTCGGCTTTCGCCAAACATCTGCGGCTTGATGGCTTGGGTGACGGCGAACACCAGTATCAGAATGGCGAACACCGAGAGCTCGGCGAGGATAAAAAACCACATCGCCAGATCGCCCGGCAAGTGGCCAGGCGAAGCGTTTGCGGACTCAGCCGAAGTGGACATCAACCACGCCCATCAACGCGGCCACCGTCATCGGATCATCGCTCAACGGTTCGGCCAGGCACGCCATGCAGGCCTCACGCGGGCTCATCCCGGAGCGGATCATTCGCGCGGTAAAAATCAGCAGCCGCGTCGAGGCCACCTCCTCCAGATCATGCTGATCGAGCCGGCGCAGGGCCTGCCCCAGCCTGACCACTTGCGCCGCCAGCGCACTGTCCACCTGCGCTTCCCGGGCGACAATGCGCTCTTCCTCAGCCACGGGCGGATAGCCGAAACGCATCGCCACAAAGCGCTGACGGGTGCTCGGCTTCATGCCTTTGAGCAGGTTCTGGTAACCGGGGTTGTACGACACCACCAACATGAATGACGGTGGCGCCTGCAACACTTCGCCGGTGCGTTCCAGAAACAACTCCCGACGATCATCGGCCAACGGGTGCAGGACCACCACCGTGTCCTGGCGCGCCTCGACCACTTCGTCGAGGTAACAGATGCCGCCTTCGCGCACTGCGCGGGTCAGCGGTCCGTCCTGCCACCAGGTGCCCTGCGCACCAATCAGATGACGGCCGATCAAGTCGGCGGCACTCAGGTCGTCATGGCACGCCACGGTGTGCAGCGGCAGGTTCAATCGATGGGCCATGTGCTGAACGAAACGGGTCTTGCCACAGCCCGTGGGGCCTTTGATCAGCACCGGCATGCCGTGTCGCCAGGCTTGTTCGAACAGCGCCTCCTCATTATTGAGCGGTTGGTAGAAGGGTTCGACCTTGTTTTCGCGAGACGGGATATGGTCCATGGGGCACCTGATTCAACAGCGGATTCATGGAACACGCTAAGGGTCCCTGCGACAACCTGGCAAGCGAGATGACCGGCAAACTTGATCGCCGTCAAGCAAGCATTGGCCTGCTCGGGCATAGCCTTGCAGCGCACTTAGAACCTGCGTCCTGCGCTGCGGTTTCAGCGCATCGCAAAGGTCTTGCCTGAGGAGAAATGGAATGCTGATCAGCAATAGAAAAACGTTTGCTCTGACTGTCGCCGCACTGTATTCGGCACTGGCCGCCGCGGGGACTCAAGCGACCAGTGCCGAGGCACCCGCCGCCACTGCGGCCAATCCGTCCATGGTCAAAACGGCCGGCGCTCCCGACATGAGCCAGGCCGACTTCGACGCGTCCAAGGAAATTTACTTCCAGCGCTGCGCCGGTTGCCACGGTGTGTTGCGCAAAGGTGCCACCGGCAAACCGCTGACGCCGGACATCACCCAGTCTCGCGGGCAACCGTATCTGGAAGCGTTGATCACCTACGGCTCGCCGGCGGGGATGCCAAACTGGGGGACGTCCAATGCGTTGACCAAGGATCAGATCACGACCATGGCCAGGTTTATCCAGCACACACCGCCAACGCCGCCGGAATGGGGCATGGCCGAGACGCTGAAAACCTGGAAAGTGCTGGTCAAACCCGAGGATCGGCCGAAGAAACAGCTGAGCAAACTCAACCTGCCGAACCTGTTTTCGGTGACGTTGCGCGACGACGGCAAGATCGCCCTGATCGACGGTGACAGCAAGAAAATCGTCAAGCTGATCGAGACCGGTTATGCGGTGCACATCTCGCGTATTTCCGCCTCGGGCCGGTACTTGCTGGTGATTGGCCGAGACGCACGGATCGACATGATCGACCTGTGGCCGGTGGAGCCCACCAAGGTTGCTGAAGTCAAAGTGGGGATCGAAGCGCGCTCGGTGGAGACCTCCAAGTTCAAGGGCTACGAAGACAAATACACCATCGCCGGCTCCTACTGGCCGCCACAGTTCACCCTCATGGATGGCGAAACCCTGGAGCCCAAACAGATCGTTTCGACCCGTGGCATGACCGTCGACAAACAGGAATATCACCCCGAGCCCCGCGTCGCGGCCATCATCGCTTCCCACGAATGGCCGGAGTTCATCGTCAACGTCAAGGAAACCGGCAAAGTCATGCTGGTCAATTACCAGGACATCAAAAACCTCTCCATCACTTATATCGATGCCGCTCCGTTCCTGCACGACGGTGGCTGGGACAGCTCCCACCGTTACTTCATGACCGCCGCCAACAACTCCAACAAAGTCGCCGTGATCGACTCCAAAGAGCGCAAATTGACCGCGCTGGTGGACGTCGGCAAAACCCCTCACCCGGGTCGCGGCGCCAACTTTGACCACCCCACCTACGGACCGGTCTGGGCCACCAGCCACCTGGGCGACGAGGGGATTTCGCTGATCGGCACCGACCCGGTCAATCACCCGCAATACGCCTGGAAACAGGTCACCTCGATCAAGGGCCAGGGCGGCGGTTCTCTGTTCATCAAAACCCACCCCAATTCCCGTCATTTGTATGTCGACACCACCCTCAACCCCGACGCGAAACTCAGTCAGTCAGTGGCGGTGTTCAACATCGACAAGCTCGACGCCGGCTACACCGTGTTGCCCATTGCCGAGTACGCGGGAATCAAGCAAGGGGCGATGCGCGTCGTGCAGCCGGAATACAACAAGGCGGGCGATGAAGTCTGGTTCTCCGTGTGGAGCGGCCAGGCAGACGAATCGGCGCTGGTGGTGATCGACGACAAAACCCTGAAGCTCAAATCGGTCATCAAGGACAAACGACTGATCACACCCACCGGAAAATTCAACGTCTACAACACCCAACACGACATTTATTGAGCGTTATCAATGCAAGGAAACACCATGAAAAATACGCTGCTTTCACTGTTTGCCCTGACCGCTGCACTGAGCGTGCAACCGGCCATGGCCCAAGACGCGCTGGAACTGTTCAAAAGCAAACCTTGCGCTGCCTGCCACTCCATCGACGCCAAGATTGTCGGCCCGGCGCTCAAGGATGTAGCGGCCAAGAACGCGGGGGTGGCCGGGGCGGTGGACACCCTGGCCAGTCACATCAAAAACGGTACGCAAGGTAACTGGGGCCCGATGCCGATGCCGGCCAACCCGGTGACCGATGAAGAAGCCAAGACACTCGCGACCTGGGTCCTGAGTCTGAAATAGCCAATCGGAGGGCGTCATGATGGTGTATGGACACGCTGCAGTTCTGACGGCCCTCCTCCTCATTTGCGCAACGGCAGTTGCCACCCCTGACGCCAAGCGTCAGGCACAACTCGAACACCTGCTGGCCCAGGACTGTGGCGCCTGCCATGGGCTGCACATGACCGGCGGGCTGGGTCCCGAACTTACTCGCACCGCACTGGCCGGCAAGTCCCGGGACAGCCTGATTGCCACCGTCTCCCAAGGCCGACCCGGCACCGCGATGCCCGGCTGGGCCCCGCTGCTTGGCCCGGACGATATTCGTTGGCTGGTCGACCTTCTTCTCAAGGGATACCCCGCACCATGATCCGTTCAATCCTGCTGTCAGCGGCGACCGGGCTGTTGTTGTCCGCGTGTGCTCAACCGCCGTTGCGCGGCACCGGTGATCTCGGCGTAGTCGTGGAGCGCGCCAGCGGCAGTGTGCAAATCATTGAAAGCGATACCCGCTCGGCACTGGCCCGACTCGATGGTCTGGGTGACCTGTCCCACGCCTCGGTGGTGTTCTCCCGCGACCAGCGCTACGCCTATGTGTTCGGTCGCGACGGCGGCCTGAGCAAGATCGACTTGCTGACCCGGCGCATCGACCATCGACTGATACAAGGCGGCAACAGTATCGGTGGCGCCATCAGCCAGGACGGCAAATTGATCGCCGTGTCCAACTATGTGCCCGGCGGGGTCAAGGTCTTCGATGCCGTCACCTTGCAACTGGTGGCTGACATCCCTGCCACCCCATTGGCCGATGGCAGCAAGCGCTCGCGGGTGGTCGGCCTGGTCGACGCACCCGGCCAGCGCTTTGTGTTCAGCCTGTTCGATAGCGGCGAGATCTGGACGGCCGACTTCAGCCAGGGAACGTCGCCGAAGATCAGCCGCTTCACCGCCATCGGCCAGCAACCCTACGACGCGCTGATTACCCCGGACGGTCGCTACTACATGGCCGGGTTGTTCGGCGAAGACGGCATGGCCCAACTCGACCTTTGGCACCCCGAACGCGGAGTGCGGCGAGTGCTCGGCGATTATGGACGCGGCCAGGCGAAACTGCCGGTCTACAAGATGCCGCACCTGGAGGGCTGGGCCGTCGCCGACAACCAGGCGTTCGTGCCTGCGGTTGGCCGGCACCAGGTGCTGGTGATGGATTCGCGCACCTGGGAGCAAACCGCCGTCATTCCCGTTGCCGGCCAACCGGTGTTCGTCACCTCGCGCCCGGACGGTCGGCAACTGTGGGTCAATTTCGCCTACCCGGACAATGACCGGGTTCAGGTCATCGACACCGAAACCCACGCCGTGGTCGCCGATTTGCGACCGGGGCCAGCGGTGCTGCACATGGAGTTCACCGCGCGCGGTGATCAGCTATGGCTGTCATTACGCGATGGCGATCAGGTTCAAGTCTGGGACCCGTACAGCCTGAAGCAACTGAGCACCCTTGCCGCTGCCGCGCCAAGCGGCATCTTCTTCAGCAGCCGCGCGCAAAAAATGGGCTATTGAAATGAACCTCGACCTGCTCAGCCGCCAGTTGATCGACCGCTTCCAGCACGGCATGCCGCTGTGCGCGGAACCCTATCAAGAGATGGCCCGGATCCTGGGTTGCACCGAGCCGCAAGTGATGGCCTGTCTGCATCGCCTGCAATTGGCCGGCGCCTTGTCGCGCGTTGGCCCGGTGTTTGAACACAGCCGCGCCGGGGCCAGCACCCTCGCCGCCCTTGCCGTGCCTCCCGAGCGCCTGCATCAGGTCGCCGAACGCGTCAGCCAATACCCCGAGGTCAATCACAACTACGCGCGCGAGCATCACTACAACCTGTGGTTTGTGTTGACCGGTCCCGATCGCCAGCACATTGAGCGAGTGCTCGAAGAGCTGGAGAACGATACCGGTCTCACACCACTGGACCTGCCGATGTTGACTGCCTACCGCATTGACCTCGGTTTTGCCCTGGGAGAAAGCCCATGCAACCCGGATTGAACGCTAAACAGGCACTGGCCCTGCGTCGACACCTGGAAGGCGGCCTGCCGCGAGTACCGCGCCCCTATCAGTCCCTCGCCGAACGGATAAACGCCGACGAAAACCAGGTGCTCGCGCAAATGCATCAGTGGCACGAACAAGGGCTGTTCCGGCGCATCGGCCTGGTGCTCAACCACCGCGCACTGGGTTTTACCGCCAACGCCATGCTGGTGCTGGATGTTCCGGACGCGTTGATCGACGAAGTCGGCCAGCGCCTGGGCCGGGCGCCCGGCATCACGCTCTGCTATCAGCGACCACGACGCTTGCCGCAATGGCACTACAACCTGTTCTGCATGGTTCACGGGCGTCAACGGGATCAGGTCGAGGCGCAGATTCAGGCGCTGCTGAAGGAGCATTTGCTGGACGACCTGCCCCACGAATTGCTGTTCAGCACCCACGCCTTCAAACAATGCGGCGGGCGCTTTGCCCCGCTGCCAACAGGAGCTCCCCCCCGTGGATGACCTCGACCGTCGACTGATCAATCGCTTGCAACTGGGCCTGCCGCTGGTGCGCCAACCCTGGAAAGTACTGGCCGAGGAACTGGAGAGCAGCAGCGACGAATTGCTCGATCGCCTCCACCTTTTGCTGGAAGACGGCGTGCTCACGCGCTTCGGCCCGATGTTCGACATCGAGCGCTTGGGCGGCGCGTTCACCCTCGCGGCGCTGACGGTGCCGGAAGATCGTTTCGAAGACGTCGCGGAACAACTACAGGCCCTGCCTGAAGTGGCGCACAACTATCGACGCGAACACCCCTGGAACATGTGGTTCGTGCTCGGTTGCGCCACGCAACAACGACTGAGCGACACCCTGCATCACATCGAAACCCTGACCGGCCTGTCGCTGCTCAACCTGCCCAAAGAGGAGACCTACCATGTCGGTCTGTATTTCCCGGTCTGAAGACACCCTGGCTCACCGCTTGATCGAGCTGACCCAGGCCGGCTTGCCGCTGCTGGATGACCCTTGGGCCTGGCTCGCCGAACAGCTCGACCTCAGCATCGAGTCCACCCTGGACTTGCTCAAGCGATTACAGGCAGAGGGTGCCATCCGCCGCATCGCCGCCGTCCCCAATCACTATCGCCTGGGCTACCGCCACAACGGCATGACGGTGTGGGATGTGCGTGATGCAGACATGCCCCGCCTCGGCGCGCTGATCGGTGCGCAACCCTTCGTCAGCCATTGTTATCGACGCCCGCGCCGTACCGCGTGGCGCTACAACCTGTTTGCCATGGTGCACGGTCGCAGCAGTGAGGAAATCGACAGCTACCGCGAGCACCTGCGCTACTTGCTGGGAGATGCCTGCGCCGCCGACGAGATGTTGGTGAGCAGCCGAATCCTGAAAAAAACCGGTCTGCGCCTGCCACCCGCTTCGCACTGAACACGCGCCGACTCAAGGAGAGTTGCATGTTAAGGATCAGCCAATACCTGCGCGCACTGGCCGGCCAGGCGCCCGCCCCCAAAACCGGCGCATCGGGCAGCCAACGGCCACCCGTGGTGATCTGGAACCTGCTCAGGCGTTGCAACCTGACCTGCAAACACTGTTACGCCACGTCCGCTGACAGTGTCTTTCGCGATGAACTGGATACCCCGGCCGCACTCACGGTGATCGACGACCTGCATGACGCCGGCGTGAAGGTGCTGATTCTGTCTGGCGGTGAGCCCCTGTTGCGCGACGACCTGTTTGTGCTCAGCGCCTACGCCCGCGCCAAGGGGTTCTTTGTGGCGTTGTCCACCAACGGCACGCTGATTACTGAGCACAACATCGGGCAGATC
The DNA here is from genome assembly GCF_056405815.1 of Pseudomonas sp. P1_F1_2. Lineage (NCBI taxonomy): Bacteria > Pseudomonadati > Pseudomonadota > Gammaproteobacteria > Pseudomonadales > Pseudomonadaceae > Pseudomonas > Pseudomonas sp. P1_F1_2. The sequence goes on from NZ_JBFUBK010000033.1 coordinate 52,779, forward strand.
CACGCGGCGCAGTTCGACTATGTCGGTATCAGCATCGATGGCCTGCAAGCCACCCATGACGCCTTCCGCCAACTCAAGGGCAGTTTTGCCCGTTCCATGCACGCGATCCGGCTCTGTCGCGAACAGGGTATTCGTGTTGGCTTGCGCACCACGCTCACCCAGGAAAACCATGGGCAACTGCCTCAGCTGCTGACGCTGATGCGTGAGTACGACGTGCAGAAGTTTTACCTGTCGCACCTCAACTACAGCGGTCGCGGCAAACGCAGTCGCACGCTCGACGCCCGGCAACAGATGAGCCGTGAGGCGATGACGTTGATCTTCGAACAGGCCTGGGACGATATCGCGCAGGGCCGCGACAGCGACTTTGTCAGTGGCAACAACGACGCCGACGCGATTCTGCTGCTGCAGTGGGTGAGCCTTCACCTGCCCGAGCACGCCTCGCGCCTGGAACGCATGCTCCGCGCCTGGGGCGGCAACGCTTCGGGCAGCGGCATCGCCAATATCGACAACACCGGCGACGTCCACCCGGACACTTATTGGTGGCAGCACTCGGTAGGCAACGTGCGGTACACGCCATTTCGCACCCTCTGGCTGGACCGCCCGGACGCCTTATTGCAGCAACTGCGCGAGCATCCGCGCGCCGTCGGTGGCCGCTGCGGCCAATGCCGCTGGCTGGACATCTGCAACGGCAACACCCGCACTCGCGCCTGGGCCGAAGGCGATCTCTGGGGCCAGGACCCCGGTTGCCACCTCAGCGACGAAGAAATCGGTGTGCCGCCCTTACCGACAATCCCTTGCGTCATGCACTGAAGCATCCACCTGGCCAGCCCCGGCCAACCTGATGAAGAACCAAGGACGTCCCATGCACCCCTCGATTGTTTTACCGGCTGCACTTGAGTCCACCTTCAGACCGGGCGAAGTGGCCCTGGTCGGCGCGGGTCCCGGCGATCCCCGCCTGCTGACCCTGCGTGCCTGGAGCCTGTTGATGCAGGCCGACGCCGTCGTCTATGACCGCCTGATCAGCCCCGAACTGCTGACGCTGATCCCCCTCGACTGCGCCCGGCATTACGTCGGCAAGGCCAGCGGTTGCCACAGCCTGCCCCAGGACCAGATCAACGAACTGCTCGCCGACCTCGCCGATCAAGGGCTGCGCGTGGCGCGGCTGAAGGGAGGTGACCCGTTCATTTTTGGTCGCGGCGCCGAGGAGCTGGAGTATCTGTTGCAACGCAACATTGATTGCCAGGTAGTCCCGGGCATTACCGCCGCGTCCGGGTGCAGCGCTTACGCCGGCATCCCGCTGACCCACCGCAACCTGGTCAACTCCTGTCGGTTCATCACCGGCCACCTGCAACACGACGGCGAGTTGATATTGCCCTGGCACGACCTGGCCGATACCAGCCAGACCTTGGTGTTTTACATGGGGTTATCGAACCTCGGGATTATCGCCGAGCGCTTGATTAATGCCGGGATGGCAGCCGACACACCCGCCGCGCTGATCAGCAATGGCACGCGGCCCGACCAGCATGTCGCGCGAGGCGTGCTGAAACACTTGCCGACGCTGGCACTGGACTGCCCGCCGGGTGTTCCGACTTTGACCGTCATTGGCCAGGTCGTCGACTTGTTCGCCACCCAACGACGGGACTATCCGGCGCGTTTTTACCCCGTTCAAGCGCTGAAACGCCATGCCAGGGTGACGGTATGAGGCGCGCGTTGTTCGTCCCGTTGTTGTGGGCAGGCGCCGCTTACGCAGGCGCTACGGTGGCGCCCGTCGAGGGGACACTGGAACAGGCCGCCGACCACTACCAACAGCATTGCCAAGGCTGTCATGGCGCCAACCGTTTCGGCGCGACGGGGCCGGCGTTGCTACCGGAGAGTCTGAGCCGGATCAAACCCGACGAAATCCGCAACGTGATCCGCGACGGTCGCCCCGCCAGCCAAATGGCCGGGTTTGCCAACGTGCTCAACCCGGCGCAGATCGATGCGCTGGCGAACTACCTTCAGCAACCGCCCGCCACCGCGCCCACCTGGAGCAACGACGACATTCGCGGCAGCCACACGGTACTCGCTGACCTCAGCACACTGCCCGACAGGCCCCAACATCACGCCGACCCACTGAACCTGTTTGTGGTGGTGGAAGCCGGCGATCACCACATCAATATCCTCGACGGCGATCGCTTTGAAGTACTGGCGCGGTTTGCTTCACACTTTGCCGTGCACGGCGGGCCGAAATTTTCGCCGGATGGGCGTTTTGTCTACGTCGCTTCGCGTGATGGCTGGGTCAGCCTGTACGACCTGCATAACCTGAAACTGATCGCCGAGGTCCGCGTCGGGCTCAACACCCGCAACCTGGCGGTGAGCAAGGACGGTCGATGGGTGCTGGTCGGCAATTATCTGCCGGGCAACCTGGTGGTGCTCGATGCCCGCGATCTGTCGCTGATCAAAACCCTGCCGGCCATCGGCCAGGACGGCAGTCCATCACGGGTCAGCGCGGTCTATACCGCCCCGCCACGGGACAGCTTTATCGTGGCGCTCAAGGACGTGAAGGAGGTTTGGGAATTGTCTTGCGCCGGCACACCAGACTTCGAACCACGGCGAATCCCGGCCGAGGATGTACTGGATGACTTTTCCTTTTCACCGGACTACAAGCAATTGCTGGCCACCTCGCGCAAGGCCGGGGGCGGTCAAGTGATCGACCTCGACACTGGCAGGATCGTCACCGACATCGCACTGCCGGGCATGCCCCACCTGGGGTCCGGGACCTACTGGAAACGCAACGGTCAGTGGGTATTTGCCACGCCGAACATCAGCAAAGGGCTGATCTCGGTCATCGACTTCAAGACCTGGAAACTGATCAAGGAAATTCCGACCCTGGGACCGGGTTTCTTCATGCGCAGTCATGTCAACTCACGCTATGCCTGGTCCGACGTGTTCTTCGGGCCTGACAACGATGCCATTCACCTGATCGACAAGCAGACCCTGGAAATTGCCCATACCTTGCGCCCGATGCCCGGCAAGACTGCCGCCCACGTCGAGTTCACCCGTGATGGCCGCTACTTGCTGCTGAGCATCTGGGCCACCGATGGCGCGCTGATCGTTTACGACAGCAATACCCTCGAGGAGATCAAACGCCTGCCGATGAACAAGCCGTCCGGCAAGTACAACGTCGGCAATAAAATCGAGTTTGCCGAGGGGACTTCGCATTAGGGTTTGGGTACATATCCGTTGCTTAGGTAACGGCTGCTATTGGTTCCGCCCTTACGGCGGGTCACTTTGGAAGAGCGCCAAAGTAACCAAAGCGCATTTGCCCCTTTCGTTCGGTGCCTCGCTTAGGCTCGGCATGCCCTCGCTCCGGTCCTGCTCCGTGGGCCCGCCGCCATCGGCCATCCATGGCCGGGGGCGGCTAACCCGGCATCCATGCCGGGTTGCCCACTGCGCAGAACCTCCACTCGGCCTCTCGAGGGGGCGGTGCGTCAACATCAAAAGCTGCAGGCGAGCTAACGCTCGGCCTGTTGAGTGGTGAAAAGCAAAGTCGTGCGCCGATACATTGTTGGGCGAACCTGCTCGCAAAGCTGTTGATTGTTCCCACCCTCCGTAGCAGCTGTCGAGCCTTGGCGAGGCTGCGTGTTTTTGATCTTGATCGTGATCTGTTGCCCCTTTCCCAGAGGCCGAACGCAGGCGTTGCGTAGGGG